>JAFNGF010000436.1 GCA_017885385.1 Planctomycetota bacterium | reverse complement strand
CCCGCCTGCCGGTCGGGCAGGGATTTGGGGGCTAAATATTTATCCGCCGGATGTACGACGGATTCAGCCCCGCAGCTTGTTGCGGGGTCGGGGCTACCCGAATGAATGTCAAGCGCCTATGTGCGGCCGCATTATTCTTGGCGATAGTGTGCCAACTTGCCCGTACGGCAGGCGGGAAGGTCGGGCTCGGCCAGGACCAGCGGACTTTACCAGCCAAAGAAACAACCACAGAAATCAAGCCCGACGAACAACTGGAAATCAACAAAAATGCCCTGCTACAGGGTCCAAGCGAAGAGATACGTACAAAGGCAGCGGCACTGATGTTACTTGGTGAAAACCCGCTGGCTAGAAAAATCTTGCTTGACGCCCTAAGGCAGACGGAAAATGCCCCTGCTCGAATGGCGGTCTGCAAGGCATTAAGTCAAGTCAGACTTGCGCAGAAGCCCATACAGAATGAGGCCGATTTTGTCGAGCCGTTGATCAACATTCTGAACGCCAATGAGGATACCGCTGCGACAAAACTGGCGGCCGAAGCGACCTTGATGTTTGAATACGATCTGATACAGAAACAGCTCGAAGAAATGGCGACAAACACCACCCTGCCGGCTCAGGCCAGACTAAACGCAGTATACGTGCTGAAGCTATATCCGGATATTAGGGCCGCAATCAGACTTATAAGTCTGGTTGATGACCTCGATAGTAAAGTAGCTGCCGCAGCACAGAAGGCATTGGACTCTCTGGGCATACCCGTAGGCAAAGACGCCGAAACAAGAAAGCAGGATATAGATAGACTCCAAAGTCAAGGACCGGTCGCGTTCCTGCGAAAACGGCTGATCCGCCTGGAAACAGAGATGCGCAGCCTGGACACAGAGAGAAGCTCGTGGCGAACTCGGTATCTATCAGAGCTGAGCAAGAGATACGACTCCATAGCCGATGAGACGGCCAAGACCGATTTCTTGGCTGAACAATTAGTCAGCTCGGACCAAATAGTAAAATTATGGGCGTTGGAAAAGGTCTATCAGAGCCGAGTGGGCAGCCCATCAAAAACAACATTGCCGGCCAAGCTCGGGCCTATTCTGATCAGCTTGATTTCAGACCAGAACGGCAGTGTTCGGTTAAGAACAGCGGATCTGCTGTCCCTGATGGGAGAGCTGAATTCAGCCGAAAAACTCCTGGAACAGCTCGAGAGCGAACGGGATGACGAGGTCAAGACCAAGATTTTCGTTGCGCTGGGAGTTGCGGTTTCCAGCGCCAGCCTGTCCACCAATCCGCCGGTCAAGATTTCGCCCGAGATAAGAGACCGAACGTTGGCCTGGGCAGCGAAGTTCCTGTCTGAAACCGACCCGCAGAAGGTGCAGAAGGGTGCTGAAGTTATAAAGAAGCTCCTTGAGCAGAACGGATTAACATCGGATCAGATTGCCAAATACCTTGGTTTGCTTGCAGAAAAGTATCGCCGGCAGAAAACCAAAGCTGAGGGTGCCCTGCGTAGCGAGCTACTTAGCGCAATGGCCGGCTTGTGCGCACAGAGAAGCATTTGCCGAGTTGAAGCGGCGAAGATTTTCAAGCCTTTGTTTGAGGAAGCACTAAAAGATGAGGGGACAGACCTGGCACGCCAGGCAGCAGTGGACGGCCTTATCAACATCGATAGGCCAAGCGCGTTAAGCAGATTGAGAAAGGATTTTGTCAACGACCCCAGCAGCATAGTAAGAAAAAAACTGATAGACCTGGCAGGTGAGGTGGGCGGCCAGGAAGATTTAGCCTGGCTGGCGGAAAAAATAGGCACAACCGGTGAAGACCAGCCGGCCTGGCAGGCGATGCTGAAGATTCTCAGACGCTCAGGACTCGATACCTTGAGCGAGTGGGTGACCAGATTCGGCTCCGATAGCAGCCAAAATAAGGCATCGCTCGAGCAGAAAATATCTTTTCTGGAAATCGCCGAACAAAAAGCACTGGCGGAAAACAAGCCTGCAATGCTCAGGAGCGTTAGAGGCAAACTGGCCGAGCTTTACAGCGCAAGCGGCCAGTTTGAGCAAGCGGCAAAGTATTTGGAGTTCGTGCGCCAAAGTGCTCAGACGGCAGAAGAAAAGCAGGCGATTTTGCCCGACCTGCTTGACGCATATTTGAGGTGGCCGAAGATCGAGCTGGCGGCCAAATTGGTTGAAACCTGCCTGATAGAAAAGGATTTGGACCCAAACAGCGCCATCGTACGCTTAATTGACGACTATCTGTGCAATCCACCTGCGGGCGCCGATATTAGCCCTATTGTGCAGGCACTATTCGAAATAGAGATAAAAAACCCTCAGTCCAGACCCCTGTGGCTGGGACAGCTAAGACGCTGGGCCGAGCGCCTGGGCAAGGCCGCGGGCAGCGATGAATCAAAGCAAAGTAATAATAAGTCCTGATATTGGCTATAGTTAGGCGAGGTCTCGATGACATCATCTCGATAAAGGAGTGGTTCGAGCTATCTACACCGGATAATGAAGAAAGGGGTAATTCTTTTTTCATTTTTTCAGATTTTTTGATTTTATAGTTGCACTTGCGATGCTATTTTCATATATTTGCGGGTTTACATTTGGAAGCGCGCTAAGTGCAAACCTTTGGTCCTGCGTTACAAACTTGCGCAGAGAGCAAACAGAAGGGTGGTTTGTTCGCCGATTTAGGCAAGCGGCAAGCTGTTCTTCGCGTTTGGATTTGACAGCGTAGCAGCCACAGTGATAAACTTGGATTGCTGCTGTAGCTCAGTTGGTAGAGCGCGTCCTTGGTAAGGANNGGTAAGGACGAGGTCATGGGTTCAAGTCCCATCAGCAGCTAAGTGCAAGCAGGCCAAGCCCGTATGTAGTCTGAAAGATGCACCTGCAGGTTGGGCTGTGTGCCGATTACAGGGCTTGAAAGGACTTTTTCAGAATCAGTTACGCAATCGCAGGTAGGTAAACACTAACCCGCACATTGGAGGTCTATGTTAAGATGGCTAAAGCGGTATTTCAGCGGACAAAACCACATATTAATGTTGGGACGATCGGTCATGTGGATCATGGCAAGACAACATTAACGGCTGCGATGACCAAGGTGATGGAGTTCAAAGGACTTTGCAAGTACAAGACTTATGACGAAATCGCCAAGGCCTCGGAGTCTCAAGGCAGACGCGACGCCACCAAGATTCTGACGATTGCAACGGCCCACGTGGAGTACTCGACGGAAAATCGGCACTACGCCCATATAGATTGTCCCGGCCACGCCGACTATATCAAGANNAAGAACATGATTACCGGCGCAGCCCAGATGGATGGCGCGATTCTGGTGGTCAGTGCCGCCGACGGTCCAATGCCGCAGACCCGCGAGCATATTCTTCTTGCCCGCCAGGTCAACGTGCCCAGCGTAGTAGTCTTTCTCAACAAGGTTGACCTGGTCGATGATCCGGAACTGCTTGATTTGGTCGAGCTGGAGACAAGAGAGCTGCTGAACAAATACGAGTACCCAGGCGACGATACTCCGTTGATCCGCGGCTCTGCTATCCTGGCGATGAGGGCTGAGAGTATTGACGACCCTTCCTGCAAGGCGATTATTGAGCTGCTCGATGCGATGGATAGATACATCCCAATTCCGCCTCGTGATGTTGATAAGCCATTTCTTATGCCGGTTGAGGATGTGTTTAGCATCAAGGGCCGGGGCACAGTCGGTACAGGCCGCGTTGATCGAGGCAAAGTCCGAGTAGGAGAGGAAGTTGAGATCATTGGACTTGCCAAAGAGACCCGCAAGACCATAGTAACAGGGGTGGAGATGTTCAATAAGACCCTCGACGAAGGCCAAGCTGGAGACAATATAGGCCTGCTTTTGCGTGGCGTGGAGAAAAAAGACCTGGAACGCGGACAGGTCATTGCAGCACCCGGCAGCATAACGCCGCATACGAAGTTTCAGGCTGAGGTTTATGTTTTGACTAAAGAAGAAGGCGGTCGTCATACACCGTTCTTTGCCGGCTATAAACCGCAGTTCTATTTCCGGACTACCGATGTGACCGGTGCCGTGCTGGGACTGATGAGCCGAGAAGGCAAGAGCGCAGAGATGTGTATGCCCGGCGACAATATAGCGATGGAGGTCGAGATAATGTCGCCGATAGCTATGGAGGAAGGTCTCCGCTTTGCCATTCGCGAAGGTGGACGGACAGTCGGTGCCGGTGTTGTAACGAAAATACTTGCCTGAGCGTCTGATTCAAATACAAGATACAAGACGCAAGACCCAAGCCTTTAGTCTTGCGTCTGGGGTCTTTGGTCTGGCACGAGCTGATCTGCCCGGCGGAATAAACTTTTATGGCTAAAAAAAAGAGCAAAAGAGAATGTGTCTGGCTCGAGTGTGCCGAGTGCAGCAGCAGGAATTACCGTACGAGCATTAGCGTGGCAGAAGGTCCACCGAAATTGGAGCTCAAAAAATTCTGCAAGAAGGAGCATAAACACACAGTCCACAAAATAAGACGCAAGTAGAACTATCTGGCACCGATAACAGAAGGCAAATAGGCCAGTAGCTCAATCGGCAGAGCGTCGGTCTCCAAAACCGAAGGTNNGGGTTCGATTCCCTTCTGGCCTGATCTGGTCAGAGTCGATTGTCGGCAAACTGAGAAGAAACTCGAATAAGGTTTACGTAGCGTGGCTTTTGATATTTATAAGCGCGGGCAAGGCAAGTATACAAGAATATGGACTGCCGTTGGAGCAATAGTGGTTGTAGGGCTGGGTAGTCTACAACTCTACAGGAAATTGCAGGCCGCTTACCTCGGGTTGTGGATCGAAACCATGGTGCCGGCCGCCGTTTTTGTCGCCTTGAGCATTCTGGTCCTGTGGCTGGTAAACAAACCCGCTGTTGCAGATTTCATGATCGCCGCCGAAGGCGAAATGAAAAAGGTAAGCTGGTCGAGCAGAAAAGAAATAATAGTTTCAACAGTAATCGTTATTGTGGTTGTAGCTGTTATGGCTGTGCTTTTGGGAACCACCGACATAGGTTTCCAACTGTTTTTTGATCGGCTCCTTCGCTGAAAAATGGCGCGTGGCAGGGCCGTCCTACCCAACACGAGATATAAAAATGCAGTGGTATGTTTTGCGAGTTGCGGCAAATAAAGAGGCACAGGTCAAAGAAACCCTCACGCAAAAAGTGAACCAGGAAAGTCTGACCGACATCATCGGCAGAATTGAGGTGCCGACTGAGCAGATTAAGCGCATACGCGCAGGCAGACAAACAATCCATAAACGCAAATTATACCCAGGCTACGTTTTTATGGAGATGCAGCCCACCGAGGATGGCAGAGTCCCGGAAAAGGCCTGGTTCTTGATTAAAGGAACCACCGGCGTCGGAGATTTCATCGGCACAGAAGGAATGCCTACCCCGATGCGCGATACGGATGTGGCAAAAATGCTCTTAGAAGCCGAAAGACCGGAGGCGGCGCCGAGCATCAAAGTCGAGTTCAAAAAAGGTGACCAAATTAAGATTCGAGAAGGGGCCTTTGACAACTTCGAGGGCTCCGTCGATTCGATTGACGCCGAGCGAGGCATTGTCAGTGTAATCGTTACTATTTTCGGCCGAAGCACACCGTTGGATATAGAATACTGGCACCTCGAAAAGATTTAGTTTGAACGACGGCCCCGGAGCTCGTAGGCCGCAAACCAGATAATAGAGTCAAAAGATGGCAAAAGAAATCGCACTAAAGATCAAATTGCAGGCGCCGGGTGGAAAGGCAACACCCGCCCCGCCGATAGGACCGGCGCTGGGTCAGCGCGGCGTTAACATCGGGCAGTTCGTTTCGCAGTTCAACGAGCGAACAAAACAGCTAAATGGCACCATCGTGCCAGTCGTTATCACCGTCTATAAGGACAAAAGCTTTACATTTGAAGTCAAAAGTCCGCCGGCGGCGGTGCTGCTGAAGCAGGCTGCCGAGATAGCCAAGGGAAGCGGCGCCCCAAATAAGGAAAAGGCCGGGAAAGTCACAGCCGAACAGGTCCGAAAAATCGCGGAAACTAAGCTGAAAGACTTAAACGCCTACGACTTGGCCTCGGCTGTAAAAATTATAGAGGGCACCGCTCGCAGTATGGGCGTAGAAATAGAAGCAGGCCCGTAGAAAATATAGTACGTGCATTATCTACGCCCGACATCGAACAAAAACTAATATCGGCGTGTAATAGCAACAAACCCAAAGGCTTATGATATGAGACCCAGAAGCAAAAGATACAAAAAAGAGGCGGAACGGCTCGGCAAAGAACCCGTGAGCCTGGCCGAGGCAGTTGAAAAGATTAAGTCTCTTACATCGGTCAAGTTCGACCAGACCATCGAATGTGTGCTGCAGCTGGGTATCGACCCCAAGCAGGCCGACCAGTTGATCCGCGGCTCAATATCTTTGCCTCATGGGATCGGCAAGCAGAAGAAGGTCATCGCTTTCTGCGAAGATTCCAACATCGAAGCAGCCAAAAAGGCTGGAGCTATCGAGGCCGGCTGCGATGAGCTAATCAAGAAGATTTCCGGAGGCTGGCTGGATTTCGATGTGGCGGTCGCCTCACCCAAAGTAATGGCCAAGGTAAGCAAGCTCGGCAAAACGCTCGGCCCCCAGGGAAAGATGCCTTCGCCCAAAAAGGGAACGGTGACCGATGACTTGATGACCACCGTAGCTGAATTCACTGCCGGCAAAGTAGAGTTTAAGAACGACGCGGGCGGCAACGTTCATCTGGTGGTTGGCAGGCAGAGTTTCGAGGCTCAAAAACTGATAGAAAATATCGAGATGTTTGTCTCACATATAAAGAAGATTAAGCCGGTAACCGCTAAAGGCACATATATCAAAAAAATGTGTGTATCTGCTGCGATGAGCCCTGCCGTCGCGGTGAGTGTCTGAACGGCGACTGATTTCATAGCCGGCCCAGACACGGACCGACGATGTCAGCCCCGGATGGCAGCTTTTGATCGCGCCGACAATGACAGAGACTATCGATTGCTGAAGGTTTACAGGTAACAGTAATATGAGCAAGTACGTAAAAGAAATACTGCAGGCAGAGCTGGAAAAGAAAATCGTTGATGAGAACCTAAACGACTTCCTTGTGGTCAGCACCAAAGGCGTCAATGGCATCGACAATAATTTAATGCGCGGTGCGCTCAAAGAAAAGGGCGTTAAGCTGATGATAGTAAAGAACTCTCTATTCAAGAGAGCACTGCACAATCGCCGGATGGATGCTGCGACGGCTCTATTTTCCGGCCCTTGCGCGATCGCGTACGGCGGCGATAGCATCGTCGACGTGGCAAAAGAGCTGGCTGAGTGGACCAGGAAAATCCCGGTGGTCCAGATCAAAGGCGCTTTCCTGGATGGCTCAGCTTTAGACGGCCCGGCAGCAGCGGCTGTTGCAAAGATGCCCACACGGGCTGAATTACTGGGCCAAATTGTCGCTTTGATACAATCACCCGCGGGCGCATTGATCGCCGGTTTCTCGTCCCCCGCGGCAGCTATTGCAGGCAGCATAAAAACTATCATCGAGAAGGCTGAAAAACAAGCGGCGTAGCGATGTCCTAAGCGTGTGTAAAAGCGTGCGGTATATGATGAATACTGCCAAGTTGCAGCCGCATGAGAAGGTTTCAGCTCCGCTGAATCAAAGTCAACAATTGCTGTTGTTTGCGTGGTTGTCCCGGCAACGGGTTAAAACGAAACGACGGAGTTTCGGCTACCGCCAAACGCTATGTTAATAGGAGTCAGAAAATGGCAAAAGAGCAAGCAAAAGAAGCTCAGGAGGTAAAAGAGCAAGCCCAGCAGCCTGAGCAGAAAGAACAAACAGACAAGGTCGAAGCTTCACCGCAGGCCAAACAGACAAAGAAGTGGAGCAGTCAGGTTAAGGAGCTCGGAGACAAAATCGTCGGCTTGACATTGGTGCAGGCTAAGGAGCTTGGCGATTATCTCAAGGACGAGTACGGCATAGAGCCTGCCGCAGCAGGTGCAGTGATGATGGCCGGTCCTGCAACGGCGGCAGGCGCAGCCGAGAAGGCTGAGGAAAAAACCATCTTCGACGTAATACTAAAAGAATTCGGCGATAAGAAAATTCAGGTCATAAAAGAGGTCAGGGCCTTGACAGCATTGGGATTGAAAGAAGCTAAGGACCTGGTCGACGGCGTTCCCAAGCCCGTCAAACAAGGCGTCAGTAAAGAAGAAGCTGAGGCAGCCAAGAAACAGCTCGAGGCTGCCGGTGCAGTAGTAGAAGTGGTATAAGCCAAAAGTCCATAGGCTCGATGGTCTCCGCTTGGCGTGGACCCGGTCGCAAAGCCTATCCGCCAAAGGCGGACGCCGGACTTGGCATTGAAGGTATTAACAGCTTAAGCCGGGGAGTGTCAGATGGCCTTACAAACGGTTCGTAATTTCGGCAAAGTCCGGGAGACCGTCGAGGTTCCGGATCTCGTAGCCATACAAAGGAACGGTTACGAACGCCTTTTACAGAAAGACCTGCCGCCAACCCAGCGCAAGTGCATAGGGCTGGAAGCTCTGTTTAGGGAGATATTCCCCATCGAGAGCTACGACAAGAAGATGTCCTTGGGATATCTCTGTTATGAATTAGAGAAGCCACATTATACACCGATCGAGTGCCGGCAATTGCGCCTCAGCTACGCTTACCCGTTGAAAATCTCTTGCCGGCTTCGCACTGATGCCGGCGAAGATTTGGCTGAGCAGGTAATTTACCTCGGTGAGATACCGGTGATGATCGGAGGCGGAGAGTTCATCATCAACGGGGCCGTCAGAGTCATAGTAAACCAGCTCCACCGAAGCCCCGGCGTAGATTTTCTCATCGAGAGCAAAGAGGGAGATAGGGTTCTGCACGGCGGAAGAATCATACCGGAAAGAGGCAGCTGGATAGAAATAGCGGTCACGCAAAAAGACATCCTGGTGGTTAGAATCGACCAGTCCAGCAAGATACCGGCGACAATTTTTCTGCGAGCGATGGATCCTTGCTACAGTACTACTGAGCAGATTCTGCGGCTGTTTTTTCCGACAAAGACTGTGCCGCCAGACAAGCTCGCACCTACTATGTGGTCCGTACAGCATATCGTAGACCCGCAGACAGGTGAAATCATAGTGAAGGCCGGCACTCAGATCGCCGACAGGGCCGCTGCAATACAAAAAACCGGCGTCAAAAAAGTCGAATTTATCGAGGACGTTCGAGATACCATCATCTTGAACACGCTGGCTGAAGACGATTGCCAGAGCCATGAGCAGTCACTGCTGAAGTTCTATATGAGACTGCGGCCCGGCAATCCGCCCAACCCGGAAAAGGCAAAAACCTTCTTTGCAGAAAAATTCTTTGATCACAACCGCTACCGTCTGGGGAAAGTCGGCAGATTCAGATTGAACCGCAAGTTCAACCAGACTATCGACGAAAATGAGATGACGCTGCGGCCCGAAGATTTTCTCAACACGATGAAATACATAATGGCTTTGCGCAATAATCAAGGAGAGGTCGACGACATCGACCATCTGGGCAATAGAAGGCTGCGAACCATTGATGAGCTTGCTGCCGACGAGATTAGAAAAGGGCTGTTGAAACTTCGTAAGACAGTCCAGGAAAGGATGAGCTTCAAAAGAGACCCGCAAGAGCCCCTTCGCATTGCCGACCTGGTTAACTCCAAGAGTGTAGCCAGCAGTATCAACTACTTTTTTGGTCGTGGCGAGCTGAGCCAGGTTGTCGACCAGACCAACACTTTGAGTCAACTGACGCATGAGAGGCGGCTGTCTGCTCTCGGACCCGGCGGGCTGAACCGAAGGCGGGCGGGCTTTGAAGTCCGCGATGTCCACATCAGCCACTACGGCAGAATCTGCCCCATTGAAACGCCCGAAGGCACAAATATCGGCCTGATCTCATCACTGGCAATCTTTGCCACCATTGACGAATATGGATTTCTGCTTACGCCGTATCGCAAGGTCAAAAATGGCAAGGTTACCGACGAAGTGGCATATTTGCGTGCCGATGAGGAGATGAAGGCGGTTTTCGCACCGCCCAGCGCGGTCGAGTGCAGCGGCAAAATAACGAAGGGCCTCGTGCTGGCTAGAAAAAACGGCGAGCTGGCCCACGTCTCAAGCGATGAGGTTGAATACATCGATGTTTCACCCCAGCAGACTGTTGGAATCTCGGCTGCGCTTATCCCCTTCCTGGAGCATGACGATGTATTCGAGCCAATCAATGCCCGGTTTGCATCGTCATGCTCCAGGAAGGGGAT
>JAFNGF010000435.1 GCA_017885385.1 Planctomycetota bacterium | reverse complement strand
ATGTATATTGGCCTGGGCAACCGGAGCAGTCCGAAGGTTGGCGGCACGGGCACGATATACGTCGATGATATCCGGGTGTATCCCAGCAGATGTGTTCCTTCGATGGGTAAGCCCGCTGCCGATTTGAGCGGCAACTGTGTGGTTGATTATCTTGACCTTGATATAATGGCTCAACAGTGGCTCCAGGCGATACCACCTGCGACTGCTTTGTCAGCTGACCTGAATGCTGACAAGAAGGTTGATTTGAAGGACTACGCTAAGTTAGCGGATGTGTGGCTTGAGGAGATTTTGTGGCCGTAATGGCAGCGTGCCGTGAATGTTTAGCTNNGCTAAACCCTAACATCATGGGTTCGACTGCGCTCACCACAAGTTTCGGGGCCTATTCGCCAGAGGTGAATAGGCCCCAGCTATTTTCCTGCACGAGGTAATTACTTCACGTATAAGGCATTGACCTTCGGGCTCTATTATTAAATAATAAGCCGCTGTATGAGGTCTGGATTAAAGAAACTGTTGATCGCGGCTGCGTTTGGCATTTGCCTTGCCGGTTCCGTAAGGGCGGATTTGGCAGGGCAGATCGATGCCATCGTCAGCTCGCAGAAGAACGTTGAGTTTTCCATTCAAATCATAGAAGCCGGTTCGGGCAAAACGCTGTACGAGCGCAACGCGAGAAGGGCATTTGTGCCGGCTTCGAATATGAAGATAGTTGTCAGCGCAGCAGCACTGAAGTATCTGGGCGCGGACTATGAGTACAAAACGAAGGTCGGACTCCGCGGCGATACGCTGGTTGTGACAGGAAGCGGCGACCCGTTATTGGGTGACAAAACTAACGATGCCCGGTACGGGCGACAGGCGGGCTGGATATTTCAAGACATCGCAGCAGCATTACGACGAGATCGCATAGCGGCCATCAAGGATATCGTCATCGACAGCGGCGTATTCGATGACCAGCGCGTCCACCCCAATTGGCGCCAGCAAGAGCTGAACCGTTGGTACGCTTGTGAAGTGAGCGGGCTGAATTTCAATGACAATTGCATAGAAGTAAACGCCGAGAATAACAACGGGCGAGTCACTGTCTCTATTGAGCCGCAAACCGGATATGTGCAGGTCATCAATGAAGTCACAGCGGTCCCGGCTTCCGCGGGGACAGGCCCCCAAGCAGTTGGCTCTTATCGGACAGCGGAGGCTAATCGAATTGGCGTCTTCGGCAAGTGCAAAGACAGGGTAGGCCCGTTCTTGGTGGCCATCGAGCGACCGGCAGCGTTCTTCGGATTCTTATTAGCTGAGAGTCTGGCAAAAGCAGGAATAAGCGCCAGCGGTCAGATTATAGAAAGAGCAGCAGCCGACAGCGCGGATGTCACGCCGCTGGCAGAATATCGAACGCCGATGGCCGACTGTTTGAACCGATGTAATAAGGACAGCCTGGGGCTGGCAGCCGAATCCCTGCTCAAAACCGTTGCGGCGAGCAGCAACCCCGATAAAAGAGGCGGCAGCTGGAGCAAGGGTCGAGACGTCATCGCAAAGCACCTGGCGGACTTGGGTGTCGGCAGCGAAGAATTCTTTATCGACGACGGCAGCGGACTGAGCGAGCAAAATAGGCTAAGCGCAAATGCCATAGCAACGGTGCTATTTGACATCTACAAAAGCCGGAATTGGCAGCTCTATAAGCGCTCGCTGGCAGTAGGGGGGGTGGACGGGACAATCGCCAGATATTTCGTAGAACAAAAGTACAAAGGTAAAATAATCGGCAAGACCGGATATATCAGCGGCGTCAAGTCATTTTCCGGCCTATGCAGCACCGACCGGGGCGATTACATATTCTCGATCCTCGCCAACAAGGCCGACAGCCTCGGTCGCGACGTCATCAACGACATTGCTAAAGCAATTATGGACAGCCTGTGAACCCCGCAATAAATTGCGGGGCTAAATATGCCCTTCCTATGCCCTATCGCCTATACTAGCAACGATCCGCACCTCAAAAGCAGGCTTTAGCAAGTGAGCCAGCCCCCGTATGAATCTATAGCCGATTTCTCCCAAACAAAGCCGAGCCGCCCAAACGGCTGCAAACCTGTCGTAGCCGAACCTGCCCACCCACGCCTGTACGATTTTGAATCCGATATCCTCGACGAGATTGCCGAGCGTTTGCACGTTCCATGAATAAAGATGGTGGTTGGGCTCCTGCGGATTGTAGCAGCGATATCGCCTTTCTTTTTCGTAAGGGACAAACAACAACAGCTTGCCGTCGCGACAAAGCATGTGCTTTATTTGCTCCAGGACTTCGGGCGGATTACTTGTATGCTCGAGCACATGGTGACAAATGACCGCGTCTATTGAGCCATCAGCTACCGTGGTAATATCCTTGAGGAACTCTACGCCGTGACTGTCAAGCACAGGCGCCAAGTGCTCAGATAGNNTCGTAGCCGAGCCGTCGTTTACATTTTAGTTCGGCAACGTTCCATCCCGTTCCCACCCCGTATTCCAAGACGGTGTCATTTCCGCTTACATAGGGGGCGATTTTCTCTGCGCGAAGCCTGGCTACCCACGGATAAGCGCGATCGGGAATGAAACGCTTGGTGTCGTGGTACGCTTTTCCCATATCTGCGCTGTACCGGCGTTTTATTTTATCCTGAAGAACCATTTCCGACTTGCTGCGGCCTGGGCAGCGTTACCCTGAATTTGCTGCCCTGGCCAGGCTGGGATTCGACTGAAATGCAGCCGTCATGGGCGTCTATTACTTTCTTACAGAAAGCAAGGCCGAGCCCGCAGCCCAACTCTCGTCCTTCGTCCCTCGTCCCTCGTCCCTCGGGCCTTTTCGTGGTGAAAAAGGACTCAAAGATATATGGCAGGTCGGCCGGCTCAATGCCGCTGCCGGTGTCGGCGACTTCTATGTGAGTGACGTCTGTCGCCTGCGAAGCCCTGATGGTCAGAACCCCGCCGCGAGGCAGCATGGCGTGGCGGGCATTAAGAATCAAATTCATTATAACGTGCTGAATTTGAACGGGTACCGCCCAGACCGTCAAATCCTGCGGAATCTGGATTTCGACCGTTATCCCATCCTTGGCGAAATCTCTGCATAGACAGGCGAAAACATCCTCGACCAAAGCCGCCAGCGGGACGTTTTCCTTTTCTTGTCTGCGGCCATTCACCATCGCCAGCATACTTTCCATCATCTTGGCGGCCCGCCGGCAATTCTGGAGCGTTTTGCGCAGCGCCTTATCTGTCAGAGACTTATCATCTGGGTTTTCCAGTGCCAGAGCAGCATAGTTAGCCAGCGGCGTGAGCAGATTATTGATCTCGTGTGCTATCATGTAAACGGCTGTACCGATATTGGCAAGACTCTGCAACTGAAGAACCTGGGCCTTCAAGGCGTCATTCTGCTGCTGCTGATTCGCCAGATCCCGGTGCAAAGAAACACGTTTTTCGATAATGCTTGTCAACTGTCCAGCCCTGGTATAAAATTCAAACCAGGCTCTCACCAAGTGACTATTATCTGCCTAAGGCTTTTGCCTACAAGTATCTTATCGACCTTTGGCGGCCTTTTTCTTGAAGGGTATATACGCCAAATACGGCGGATAGCAGATGACCGAGCAGAGAATTTTAGAAGAGCTGCTGCACTTATTGGAAGGAAACGGCGTCAAAGTCCGAAATGAGCCGCTTGGCGGCAGCGGCGGGGGACTGTGCACGGTGAAAGGCCAGACCTTCTTCTTCGTCGATACGCAGGCCCCATCGGCAGAAGTAGCCTCGCTTTGCGCAGAGGCGGCGGCAAAGCTGCTGGATATTGAAACGGTCTATCTAAGACCGGAGGTTCGTCAGTATATCGAAAATCACAGCAACCAAATTAGGTGAGCTTGGCAAACTGGTCTTTCGGAAGGTTTTGGAATGTTGCGAAGCGATGTATATGGGAAATTCCAGACGAAAAGTGTGAGAACCTGTTTCCTCGTCTTTGTCCTATTCTCCACCGTATTAGCTGAGAATCTACGGGGCGAATTGCCAAGTCTTACAAGAGAGCAATTGGCGGATGTAATACAGGTACAGGAAAATCGTATCCAGGCCTTCCAGGTTAAGTATCGATTAACCGGTGGAGAGTATAAGGAAACAGAATCAGGAAAAAGGGAGCTTGTTACCGATGTGATTATCGACTGTGAATATGCGCATGATATTGGCAACGGACATCGATACTTACATGAAAAATGGGTCAAAGAAGATCTTGAAAGGAAATATGCCTATGATGGCAAAACAGGTACGGATCTGTCTTTGAAGCTGCCAGGTGACCCAGGACGAATGTATGGGACAATTATGTCTAAGGTTCCAGAGGGTCTTAGTGATCAGGCTATCTGGAAACCGGAGTGGACTACATACGGATTCATCGAGGAGTCCGATACCTTATCAATCGCAATCAGAAATGCGAGAAAGGTAGAAGTGACCACGGAAGACTCCGACGGAGAAGAAGTATATAGAGTTACATTCAATGCGATAGGGGGGAGAAAGGTAAAGATAGTCGATCCAGCCGGCAAGACGAGGTGGCTCGATGTAGGTAGCACCTATGTTGCTTGGCTCTCACCACACAAGGGTTTTCTGCCTGTGAAAATCGCAAAGCTACGTGGTCCTGGTGGCGACATAACCAGCACCTGCAGTGCGTCAGATTTCCGCGAGATCAGTCGCGGTACTTGGTTGCCATATCGTCTGGAAAGATCAAGCGTAGGAAGGGGGAGAGGCAGAGTAATCGAAGTAGACACGATCGCGATTAATGAAAAGGCATCGGTTGTCCCCCGATTGGAATTTCCGCCTGGAGCGTACATGAAAAATGAAAGATGGGGGATCGAATATCAAGCAGGAAGGGGTCTCTCGACGGTAAGATTAGAGACTGTTACGAAGACACTTATGGTATACCTGATCCTTGGTATGCTCTTCATATCGGGGATTTCGATATTGCTTTACTATAAATATAGGATCCGAAAGAAGACTTCCTTATAAACTTATCCGTATTGTTTCACATTGTGGTGAGAATGCAGTCGGTTCGCTTCTTACAAGGAAAATCGCGATGAAAAGCAAACGACTCATAGTTACTGCGGTCTGCTTGGTGACGGGAGTAGGCTGTCTGCGGGTCGCGGCAAATCGACCTTCTTCGCCGGCGCCGCAAAAGTCTGTAAACTCCATCGGCATGGAATTTGTCCGCATCGAGCCCGGCTCTTTTCTGATGGGACAAGAGCAGGGCGGCGACTGGGACGAGCAGCCGGTGCACAAGGTTGCTGTCAGCGGGCCTTTCTACATAGCCGTAACAGAGGTAACCAACGCCCAATACGAGCAATTTGATCCGAGGCACCGCGACCTGCGCGGCAAGCTCGGATTCTCCAAAGACGACGATGAGGCGGTTGTTTTTGTCAGTTGGCAGGATGCGGCAGAGTTTTGCCGATGGCTCTCAAAAAAGGAGGGCAAGATTTACCGGCTGCCGACGGAAGCCGAGTGGGAATATGGCTGCAGGGCGGGCACTACCACCAACTACCATACCGGCAGCAAATTGCCGGACGTTTTTCATAAGAACCAGAAGCAGACGTGGAATCCTGAGCCGGTGTCGCTGAAAGTTGCCGCCACGCCCGCCAACGCCTGGGGCCTTTATGATATGCACGGCAACGTCGAGGAGTGGTGCTATGACTGGTACGGCCCTTACGAGCAGTCGGAGCAGACCGACCCGGTAGGGCGGCTTGATGGCCATTTCAAAGTCACGCGGGGCGGCAGTCACAGCACCGATATATCGTATCTGCGCTCGGCAAACCGGCTGGGCACACTGCCCGATGATAAGAGCTGGCTCATAGGCTTCCGTGTGGTTATGGGTGAGCTGCCCAAGGCCGAGCTGCTGCCCACGCCTGCAATACCAGTAAACCAACAAAACGTCAGGCAGGATCTTCCCGCCGACCTGGACAAAGGCCCGGACCCGCAACAGCCTTACTTCAAAGGCCCCATCGAGTACGTCAAGATTCCGCCCGGCTCTGAAGGCCCAATGTACAGCGAGCACAATCATGACCCAGCACTGGCTGATTGCCCGAACGGCGACATTTTGGCCATCTGGTATTCCTGTCGCACAGAGGCTGGCCGGGAGTTGGCCATCTTGGCCAGTCGGCTGCGATATGACAGCGAGCAGTGGGAGCCTGCCTCGCTATTCTGGGACGCCCCTGACCGCAACGACCACGCTCCGGCTTTATTTTTCGACGGGCAAAAGACTCTCTATCACTTCAACGGCCTCTCGGCTGCCGCCACCTGGGGAAATCTCGCTCTGGTGATGCGCATCTCGACTGATAGCGGCGCGACGTGGTCGAAGGCTCGATTGATTGATCCTGAGCATGGGCTGCGCCATCAACCCATTGCCTCGGTTTTTCAAACACGCGAAGGGTTCATCATATTGCCTTGCGACGCTGGCACCGGCGGCAGCGGCGGCACAGCCATCCACATTAGCCGGGACGCCGGCAAGACATGGGTTGACCCCGGCGTTGGTCGCCCCACGCCGAACTTCGCCCAAGGCGCAAGCGGCGCCTGGATCGCCGGAATTCACGCCGGCGTCGTTCAGTTGAAAGACGGAAGCCTTATGGCGTTGGGACGGGGCAACAACATTGATGGCCGGATGCCCATGAGTATCTCCAAAGACATGGGCGAAAACTGGACATATCACGCCAGCGAATTCCCGCCTATCGGCGGAGGCCAACGCCTGGTGCTGCGCCGGCTGCGGGAAGGCCCGATTCTATTAGTGAGTTTTGCCGACGGTAAAAATGGCTTGGTCATCCGCGATGCGGCTAGCAAAGAACGCCGGGTGCACGGCATGTTCGCGGCGCTATCCTTTGACGAGGGCAAAACCTGGCCGGTCAAGCGCCTGATTACCGCCGGAGGCCCCGCCAGACAAATTGACGGCGGCGGCAATACCGGCCGCTTTGTTATGGATGACAGCCACGCCGAGCCAAAAGGCTACCTGGCGGCGACCCAGACGCCCAACGGCCTTATCCACCTTATTGGCAGTAAACAATACTATGTGTTCAATCTGGCCTGGCTGAAATCCACATCGGGCGGACCGCCGGAACAAAGCCGGCCATAACGCCTGCGAGAATGTCACCAGGCCGTGCGCAAATGATGATTGGGAGCAATTTCCTATGAATCGCCAAAAGCTAAAAAAGGGCGAGAACAAAATGCCCGTGGTGCTGGTTGTTGATGACGACCAGCAAAATCTTGAACTTTTGCAGGCATATCTCGAGGACGTGGACTGCGAGACAGTGCCGGCGCTGGACGGCGCCGGAGCTTTGGAGGCTGTCAAGAAGAGAAAGCCTGATTTGATTTTGCTGGACGTAATGATGCCCAAGATCAGCGGCTTTGAAGTGTGCAAGAGGATTAAGAACGATCCCAAAACCAGCGACATTCCGGTGATAATGGTAACCGCACTTAACGAGTTCGGCGATATTGAACGCGGCATCAATTCCGGCACGGACGACTTTATCAGCAAACCTGTCAATAGGCTCGAGCTTTTAACGCGAGTCAAAACCATGCTCAAGCTCAAGCACCTGAGCGACGAGCTTGAACGCACATTGGCGTACCTGAGCGAGATTGAGAAATATGCCCAGATGGGACAATTAGAATCGGAGGCAGACAGCCGCTCCTAATTGCAAATTGACAATTGGCAGCTATAGATTAAAACGGGCGGGGGCAATAAACCCGATAACAGGCGTTTTTAGGACCGCAACAACCACTACATCACACACAATCGCCACGCACGTTCCATAAATCAAATTGGCGGCCGCCTAATTCGGCAAAACAAGATTATTAAGCCGCCGCATACTGTCGATATTCTTAAGTGCAATAAGAGGCTGTTACCAGCCGCCAGGACGCGCAGTTGAAGGCCGCAAACACGGACTGCACCGGGCACGGAGGATGCCGACCAACCGTTAGGTTTTGAGTCGTACGCTGGATCAAGAATCAAGCAGCTCGGCATAGGGTGTATGAGCACAATACTGGAGATTTTCGGCAGGGCGATACAAGTCGACGCCGCCGATCTAATATGGCACTGGCTGGACGTCGGCGAACCACAGAAACGCGCCTCTAACTCCGCTCAGGCGCAGCAATTGTCCAAAATAATCGCCCTTATGGGCGAAATGAAGCTGGATGCCGCCCAGGAACAGTTAAGGCTGTATCTTTTTGAAAATCCCGCTTGCATATACGGGCGTATGGCCGCAGCGGCGTTGTGCCTTCATCAGAATAGGCTCGCCCAGGCAGTCCAGGAGCTGAGCTCAGTCTATATGAGGCAGCCCAACAACACCATGGCTCTTTACGCCCTGGGGCACTGCTACGAAAGACTGGGCAAAGAATCTCAGGCCGTAGAGTTCTATCAGGACTGCCTGAAGTTCAAGAATTATCTACAGCTTCCCGCGCAGCGGCTGGCTGCCATATACCTTAAAAACGGTCAATTGGACAAAACCATCCAGCAATACGAGCTTCTAAAGGACCAATATCCCGACGATATATCCGCGCTGGTGACGGTGGGACATTTATATATCGCCGCAGGCAGATACGAAAATGCCGTCGAGACGTTCAACACCGCCATTCTGATACATCCGGACAATTTTCTCGCCGTTGACGAGAGAATCGACCAGCTGATTCGGGACGGGCAGCTTCACGAGGCGTTGGAGCAGCTCGAGGATATGCTGTGCCGGGAGTCCGACAGGGTGGACCTGATCGTTAAACAGGCGGACGTCCTGAGCATGATGGGCGCCGGCGCCGAGGCAGTCTCACAGTATCAGCAGGCGCTGCGGCTTTGCCCCGATTTTCTGGAGGCGACCATAAAGCTGGGCACAGAATTTTTACAGATGCAGGCTGAGCAGCTCGCCGCGGAGCAATTCAATAGGGCGGTCGAAATAAACGACAAAATAGTCGATGCTTATATCGGGTTGGCAACCGCACAAAAATTAGCCCGCCGCAATGCCGAGGCCCTGACCACTCTGTCGCTGGCAGCGGCAATTCAGCCGAATAGCTCCTTGCTGTTCGCCGAGACGGCTAATCTGATATTCAAGGCGGCCCTTGCCGAAGCCGAGCCGCTGCAGCACACGTCCGAATCCGAGCACACGATAGAAGCTGTGATTACAGCGCATCGCCGGCAAATCGGCCGACGCCCTCAGAATCCGGACCTGCACTACCGCCTGGGCGTCCTGCTGATGAGCGTGGCAAAACTACAACCGGCTGCACAGTGTTTTCAAGCCGCATTAGAAATAAACCCAACTTATGCCAGAGCAAGAAGCAAGCTCGCCGTCTGCCTATATGAAATAGGCGATAAGGAACAGGCTTTAGCACAACTGGCCAGCCTTGAGCACCTCAGTACAGACACACTTGAGCTTCACTACAAGACAGCGTTACTTTACTGCAACCGACTGAAGTTCGCATCGTCGCTTATTAACCTCGACCGGCACCTGCACAATAACTTCGCCGCGGTCGATGCCACTGTCAACATATCGATAGTCCTTCAAAACTTGGGCCTATTGGACAGGGTCGCGGCGATGTGGGAGAACCTTTCCGACACCGCCGACCACGCAGTTACTGCCGCCAGGCCGTAATAAGCCCCGTATTTTAAGAAAAGTAGAAATACGCTTTCTTGACTAAAAATAACCGCCGAGTGAAACATAACATATCTTATAGGACGTTAGTTTCCTGGCCCAAAACTGCCAGTTTTTTCCCAATTCCCCGTAGAACCAAACCCGGTTCGCTTTTAGCGCCGCGAGCGTTTAGCAGTCGCCGGCACGCCGACGAGCACAACGTCATGCAAGAACTGAATAGTAGCTACATGTAGCCATCCACAGGTTACCCTCAGGCAGCACAGAGACGGTCACAAAAGACAAGGCATCTATAGGCCTCATCGCAGGCGGTCCCAGCGGAAGAGACCGAGCAGATGCCAGTGGAGACGCAGGCGTGGCCGCTGGGGTAGCTTGCGGGCTTGAAAGAGTCGGGTTGATACCCATCGGTGTCCGAAGAACTCGGCCTACTCAAAGTCCTATAATGTGTTCGCCGCGCCCGCGCAGCGACAAGGGTTTGCCGAGGATTTCGTAATGCAGAATCGCCCTTCTGAGCTGCTCAGGGTCGTCGTAGGCCGGCAGAAAGGCAGGAGGGAATTCCGGCCCAGGCGGCTTTTCAGCAGCCGACGGACGATAGTCGTGCAGCTTCTCAATGGGCTTGTTTACAGGTTCTGGAGGCGCCTGGGGTTCAGCTCCAAGTCCGCTCCCTGCGGCAGGTTGTGTGCCGACCGCAGTTAGGAGGCGCTGCCGAGCCTGCGGTCGGTGTCGTGCACCTGGCACAGGACCGGCAAGGCGAGGACGAGCACTTTGCTGCAACAGTTTCTTCCGAAAGGCTCCAAGAGCCGGCGCCGGCTTGTGCCCAGGCGTGCGACCTGGTTGTTCTTCCTCACCCTGCTGCTGGGCTTTTTTCGCTTTGATCAGCCCGGCAACCGCCCAGAAAACCGCCAGCACTACGACCAACAATATATTCGACCACTTTTCGACGTCATCGCTTCGAGCAGCCAGGAATAGTTGTGCCAAATACGATTCCATTGCTAATCTTCCAAATCAGGCTACCAGGACGTCAGGCTGACTCCGCTGAAGTACCGTTAGTTTTTCCTGATGCCCTGATTACTGACATCCTGCAACCTGATTCCCTGGTATTCTGATGCCCTAATAACTACCCTGATTTCCCGGTATTCTGCATCCTGATTTCCTGATGCCCTTAGGTTTCTTGTCACTCTTTCTTTTTAGGCTTCGCTATCGACTCGCGCATCTCCGTATCTGCGCCGATATTCTTCAGCCGATAGTAGTCCATAATCCCGAGGTTGCCCTTTTTGAAGGCCTCGGCTATGGCCAGCGGCACCTTTGCCTCGTTTTCGACCACCAGTGCTCGCATTTCCTGCTCGCGGGCGAATGCCATAGCCCGGCGTTTTTCCGCCTCGGCTTGTGCTCTCCGCAGGTCAGCTTGGGCCTGGGCGGTCTGGAGTTCCGCCCCGACATTGACGCCCACATCGACATCAGCAATATCAATAGATAATATCTCAAACGCCGTGCCTGCATCCAATCCCTTTGCCAGCACCGCTTTAGAGATGCTGTCGGGGCTTTCCAAAACGCTCTTATAGGTTATAGCGCTTCCGATAGTGGTGACAATCCCCTCGCCCACACGGGCGATAACGGTCTCTTCTCCAGCACCGCCGATTAATCTTGCAATATTGGCCCGGACAGTTACCCTCGCCTTGGCTTTTAGCTGGATACCGTCCTGAGCAACTGCGTCCACCGTGTCTTTGCCCTTTTTAGGGTCGGGACAATCGATAACCTTGGGATTAACGCTTGTCTGGACCGCTTCGAGAATATCGCGGCCGGCCAGGTCGATGGCGGTAGCTGTTTTCAGCGTCAGATCGATGTTTGCCCTGTTGGCAGCGATCAGGGCACGCACCACATTGGGGACATGCCCGCCAGCTAAGTAGTGGCTTTCCAAATCCACCGTGGTCAGGGTTAGCCCTGCCTGAATCGCGGTTATTTTGCTCAGGACGATAGTTCTGATATCGACCTTCCTTAGCCACATCCCGATAAGCTCGGCGAATCTTACGTCGGCTCGGGATAATTTTGCCTGCAGCCATAATCTGAAAAACTTCATAAACAGCAGGAAGAATACCAGCACCGCGATGAGAAGTATGACTAAAAGTGTCAGCCCGATAGTCTCAGCAGCACCGGCTGCAAGGATTACGTGCATTGAATCAAACATCTTTTTGCCCTTTCACTAACTTTGTTCTATTTCACGAACGGTCAACTGCGTGGCCTGCACGCGGATAACCTTGACTTTTTTGCCCTTATCAACGTAGCCGCTTTCTGCCACGCACTCAACTCGCCGCCCTGAAAAGTCGCAGGTGCCCACCGGTCGCAGCGGCGTAAGAACGCTCCCCACAGCACCAAGCAGTTCTTTTAGTTCGGATGAATCTGCTATGGCATCGCCCGGCTCGCGATGCGGCGGCGTAAGTGTCACGCTCCTGCCGAACCTCGTTCTTGGGAACATTTTGTACGCCACGACCAAGAGCGATGGTACCATAATACCGGCAATGATTACACCTGCCCAGCCGGCGGTCGTGCTGTGCGTGAAAAATATCAGCACGCCCCCACCCAAACAGGCAAGGGCACACACACTCAGCAGCCCACCACTGGGCACAAACACTTCCGCGATGATTAGCGCCGCACAGGCAACATACAGGAAAATAGCAAAAATAAGCCACCAACCCACGGTTTTGCCCCTACGATTGGTCCTCGACTTTTTTGACCACGACCCGGTTGCCGTGAATTTCGATTATCATTACTTTCGTGCCTTTTTCAAGAAACTCAGCTATGGCAACCACATCCACTACCGCATCGCCGAATCTTGCCTTTCCGGTGGGCCGCAGTGTTGAAGTCACTTCGCCGATGTCGCCCACATTTAACGCTGCGATTTTGCTTTCCGGCGGAGCGGTCATACTGACACGCATTTGGCCGCCCTGCGCGGCCGCAGTCGGCGCAAGCATAAGTCCGCTTAGAAACTGAAATTTGGGCAGGTATTTAGCCAGCAGCCACGCCAGCGCGATGAATCCCGCTACGCCCAGCGATAGTCCCAGGACTCCGCTGACAAATAATTGCCAGTCAAGCGGCGAATGTGGCCAGGGCAGCCTGTTCGGCGGATTCTTAATCAGCATCCCGAATAAGCCGACCAGCACGCATATTATCCCCAGAGCGCCGGCAATACCGAAGCCGGGCAGAACAAAAATCTCAATCGCCAACAAGACCACGCCCACGATGAATAGCGCCACCTCCACCCAGTTAGCCATTCCTACCAGATACTTGCTGCCGATTATAATGGCAAAGCATATAACTGCAACCAGGCCCGGCAGCCCGATGCCCGGCGCGCTTAATTCTATATAAAGCGCTAATAAGGCAACCATGACTAACACAGCCATCACCGCCGGCGAATATAACCAGCGAACCATCTCCTCCGACCAGAGCGTCTTCAGCACCAAAGGCTCAGCGGCAAAAGTCACGCCTTCTCGCTGGGCTAAAAAATCCAGCACCCCTTGCCGGTCATTAACCACCGCCCGCGCGATCTTATACTGCCGGGCTTGAGAGGCCGTCAGCGTCAGAATCTCAGTATCCTTAACGATCCGCTCTTTGTTGTCCAGGTCGTATTTGTTTGGGTCTTTGGGCAGTGTGTCACTTTCAAAGAACTCATACTCGCCGCTCTGGCGGTTTTTGACCTGCCAGACCTCAATCTGCATCGTGACCATCGCCCGAAGCAACGCCTTGGGATAGCCGTTTGCTTCCGCCGCCCGCTCGAAGATTCCACGGACAAAGCTCTCTGCTTTTTCCCGCTCGACGCCTTCCAGGCTGCCGCCCAGCGCAATTGGTGCACAATCGCCAATAGTGGTATTTTCGCGCATAATTACGTCCTGGCAGGACACGCTTATCATTGCCCCCGCCGATATCGCCTTTGTTGTCACGTAGGCTACCGTGCGGGCCTTCTTGCCGAACCGCAGTATCAGGTCGTCGGAAATATCCACCGCCGATTGGACAAAGCCGCCGTAGGTATCGATTTCATAAATTATGTATTCCACGCCTGCATCGAGGGCGATTTGAGTTCTTCGCCGGATGGACCGGCGAAGGCCATCGTCAATCATACCCTCGCAGCTAATTACCGCCGCTTGGGCCGTGGGCTGCTGGGCAGCGGAAACAACCGCTTGGCCCTGGCTTAGCGCGCGAATCAGGCCCGCTCCTGTCAGCAGGGACAAAGAGAGAATCGGGATGGCCCGTAGTGGATGCTTCATGCCCAAAATCATACCGCGATAACCCCGATTTGGCAATACCTGCCTTGCGAGCATAAG
The DNA here is from genome assembly GCA_017885385.1 of Planctomycetota bacterium. Lineage (GTDB taxonomy): Bacteria > Planctomycetota > Phycisphaerae > Sedimentisphaerales > Anaerobacaceae > JAFNGF01. Next base: position 597 of record JAFNGF010000435.1, on the reverse strand, counting down.
GCGAATTTTCCGCCTTACCCCCCTGCCGGTTGTGCACCTTTTACGCCAGTCTGCGCAAGATTTCTATGCCCTGCCGTAATTTTTCGTTACTGGTAGCGAAACTAATCCTGAAGTGCGTGTCTTTCTCGCTAAATACGTTGCCCGGTATGATAAGCACGTTGTTTTTTATCGCCTTTGCCACGAATTCGGTTGCCGGTCCGCGCGGCGCCTTGGGGAAGGCGTAAAATGCCCCGCCCGGCTTTATCAACTCAAACTTATCCTTGAGCCCCTCGTAAATAAGGTCTCTTTTTGTCCTGTATTGCTTCACATACTGGGTGACATCATAATCAATCGCAGCGATAGCTGCTTTTTGAAAAGGCGTTGGCGCACAGACAAACGTGTACTGCTGTATCTTGGTCATTTCTTCTATCACGGCCTGTAAACACTGATGCGTAGCGGCAAATCCCAGCCGCCAGCCGGTCATCGCATAGGGCTTACTGAAGCCCCGCAGCAGGAGCGTTTTCTCGTAATAATTACCGATGCTGCCGAACCTGCGGTCGTAGCAGAATTTCTCGTAAATCTCGTCAGCCAGAATCAGCACGTCTTTTTCCGCCGCGA
>JAFNGF010000434.1 GCA_017885385.1 Planctomycetota bacterium | reverse complement strand
ACATTTTCGGTGCCGGCCCTTCTGCCTGCTTCCTGATGACCGCCGAGCATAAATGGCGCTATTCGCGTGCCCTTTCTTACGTAAAGGACGCCCACGCCCTTTGGCCCATGCAGCTTATGCCCGGAAAGGCTGAGCAAGTCGATGTTGCTTTTCGCCAGGTTCAGCGGTATTTTGCCGACCGCCTGCACCGCGTCGGTGTGCAATACTACTTCTTTATCGGCGACAATTTTGGCGATTCTATCTATCGGAAATACGACGCCCGTCTCGTTGTTGGCATACATTATCGAAACAAGAGCGGTGTCGGCGTCGATTTGCTCCTCCAGCTCCGCCGGATCCAGCCGGCCTTCTTTATCGACGCCAATCTCTACGACTGTGTAGCCGTGATTTTCGAGGTCTCGGCAGACCGCCAGAACCGCCGGATGCTCGACTCTGGTCGTTATCACCTTTCGCTTATTCGGAGTTGCGGCCAACGTGCCTTTGATGGCGGCGTTGTCACTTTCTGTGCCGCCGCCGGTAAATATGATCTCGCCAGGCTCGCAGCCAAGCAATGCCGCAACTTGCTCGCGGGCACGGCGGATTCTTCGGCCAACCTGGCCTCCAAATGTATGCATACTCGACGGATTACCGTAAAGCTGACAGAAAAATGGCTTCATCTCCTGCAGCACTTCTTCGGCCACTTTTGTGGTGGCATTATTATCGAAATATATGGTCTTCATTATCTTAAATCCTGTATTTTCGGTGAATCCGAACCTGCGGTAAAACCGCGAAGAAAACGCCACGTGAAACGTGGGGCTAAATATTACAGCCCGGCAGGATCTTCGTCCTCCTCGACAAAAAGGTCGTCGGCAACGAACTCCCGCAGTTTTGCTTCGACAAGGTCTTTCATTGTAATCTCGGTCAGCGTGCACTGGGCACACATTCCCCTGAACGCAACGATAACCTTGTTTCCTTCGACGTCGATCAGCTCGATATTTCCGCCGTGTGCCCGCAGTGCAGGGCGGATCTGCTCGTTGATGGTTTGCTGAATCATCTGGATTTTCTGGATATTGGTGAGCTTGCCTGCTCGGCCAGGCACGGCGGCCGGCGCCAGTTTTACTTTTTCGCCCTGCACCTTTTCAACTATCTTTCCGATTTCGCCCTTGCATCCGCCGCACCCGCCGCCGGCTTTGCAGTAGTTTGTCACCTGCTCAACGGTGGTCAGGTCGTTTTCGCGTATCACTCTTTCGATCTCTCTGTCGGTAACGCCGAAGCACGTGCAGATGACGTTGCCTTGAAGCTCGTGTTTTTTCTTGCCGCCAGTTCGGTAATTCTCGATCGCGGCTTCAAGAGCTTCCCTGCCCATAACCGAGCAGTGCATNNTTCTGCTCCGGCAGGCCGCCGAGATAATCGGCGATGTCTTTGTTAGTCACCTTGGCGGCTTCATCCAGCATCTTGCCTTTTATCATCTCGGTCAACACGGAAGATGTCGCTATGGCACTTGCGCACCCGAACGTTTTGAACTTTGCATCCTTGATTCTGCCGTTTTCATCCAGCTTGAACGTCAGCCTCAGGGCATCGCCGCAGGCAAGCGACCCGACCTCACCGACGCCATCGGGGTCTTCGATCTCGCCGACGTTACGCGGATTGAAAAAGTGGTCTTTGACCTTATCAGTATATTCCCACATAGCTCTTACCTTTGGCTGGCTTCCAGCGCCTCTTCAAAATCGGCAATTATGTCGTCAATATGTTCCGTTCCTACCGAGACACGAATATAATCCTCGGTTACGCCGGCTGCAAGCTGTTCTTGCCTGCTAAGCTGCTGGTGCGTTGTGCTGGCTGGATGTATCACCAGAGTTTTGCTGTCACCAATGTTGGCAAGGTGACTGGCCAGTTTGACGCTATTTATGAACTTAATGCCGGCTTCTTTGCCGCCCTTTATTCCGAAGCCCAGGATTGCGCCCTGCCCATCGGGCAGGTACTTTTTCGCCAGAGCGTAATCCGGGTGAGACTTTAGGCCTGGATAATTGACCCACGTGACCTGTTTATGTTTTTCGAGCCACTGTGCAAGTTTAAGCGCATTTTCACTGTGCCTGGGCATCCGCAGATGTAGTGTCTCCAGCCCTTGCAGGAAAAGGAAAGCATTGAACGGCGACATGCAACTACCCATGTCGCGCAAGAGCTGAACCCTGGCTTTGATAATATATGCCGGTTCGCCGAATTGCTCGACATATTTCACTCCGTGGTAACTCGGGTCCGGCTCGGTCAGCTCAGGATACCGCCCGTTTGTCCAGTCAAACTTGCCCGAATCGACGATCGCTCCGCCGATACTTGTGCCGTGTCCACCGATAAACTTTGTGCAGCTATGAACTATGATGTCGATGCCATACTCGATCGGCCTTAATAATATTGGCGTCGTGACAGTGTTGTCACAAATTACCGGCATGCCATTTTTGTGGGCAATCTCAGCAATTTTTTCGTACTCCAAAACATCATTTTTGGGGTTGCCGATGCTTTCTATGTAAATGAGCCTGGTGCTGGGTCTGATCGCTTTGGCGAAACTTTCGGGCTTTTTGGGGTCTACAAAAGTCACTTCAATCCCGAGCTTGCGAAAGGTCTGGCTGAACAGAGTGACTGTGCCCCCATACAGGGAGCTGGAAGACACTATATGACCGCCTGCGCCGCAAATATTGAAAATGCTCACATAGATTGCGGATTGTCCCGAGCTTAATGCCAGACCGCCGACGCCGCCTTCCAAAGCAGCCAGGCGTTTTTCGAACACATCGGTGGTCGGATTCATCAGCCGGGTATAGATATTGCCAAACTCCTCCAGCGCAAATAACCTTGCTGCGTGGTCGGTGTCCTTGAAACAATAGCTGGTGGTCTGATATATGGGTACAGCCCGGCTCAGCGTATCGGAATCAACCTTGTGGCCCGCGTGTAAAGCCAAAGTCTCCAGACGATATTTTCTGTCTCCTATCACTTTTTCACCTCCTGACCGACACTGAGGCACGACCCTGCGTTTTCATTGACTGCTTCAATCGTAATTGCGGCTGCTTTTTTGCCCGATAGCAGCATACCGCCGAAGGTCGGGCCCATTCGCGGAAGACCGAAGGTGGTTGCTACTGCCATTCCCGCTACAATCAAGCCGGGATAGACCTCCTTTGTGTTTTGGACCACCGCGTCTTCCGATTCCTCTATGCACATGGGCCCGAATCCTTTTATCTTGACCAGGCCCCTATTGGCAAGGGACTGCACAACCACGGCATCGTGCCCCGTGGCATCAACGACTAATTTCGCTTCGATGCCCACCGGGTCTACGCACGTAATTGCTCTTGGCAGTGCCGACACGGGCGTCCAGTTAATGACGACCCCGCATACCCTGTTATTTTTCACTATCACATCATCGAACTTGGTCATATTCAGCACCTTTACGCCCGCATCGCAAGCCGCCGCGATCAGCTTGGAGCATACGTGCGGCCCATCCGCTACGAATAAGCCGTCCTCCACCTCTTTATATGGCGCTGCGATTTCATCGAGGATTTCCTGAGCTGGCGCCCTGAACGTAACCTTATTCATCAGATAGCCGCCGATCCAGAATCCGCCGCCAAGATAATTGTTGCTCTCTACCAATAGTGTCTTTTCGCCCCTAAGAGCAAATTCTCTGGCTGCCACAAGTCCGCTGGGACCTGCTCCAACAACAATCACATCATTGTCGAGGTGCTCCTGAAATTCCCTGGCGAATTCAGATACTATTGCACCGGTTATGTCCTTTTCAGATACTTTTGAGAAAATCATACTATTGTCTCCTTGACAGTTACAACACTTATCTTGCCGGCAGAATTTCCACCATTCTGTCGAGTGATTTTTTTGCCCGTTTGGCAATTTCTTCCGACACAGTGACTCTGTATTGCATATCCTCCAGCGACCCAATTATCTTGGCCAGCGTAATCTTTTTCATATTGGGGCAAACTGCCCTGTCACTTGCGGCGATAAACTCAGCTTGAGGATTCTGTTTCTTCAAAGCGTGGATTATGCCGATTTCAGTCGCAACTATGAACTTTTGGGCGGGGCTTTTCGCCGCAAACTTGAGCATCTGCCCGGTACTGAGCAATTGGTCGGCAAGTGCCTTGACCGGCTCGGTACACTCCGGATGCGCCATAACGACCGCGTCCGGGTACCTGCCTTTTGCAGTTTTTATATCGTCCTCGGTTATTAGCACGTGCGTGGGGCAATAGCCGGGCCACAGAACCATATCTCTGCCGGTTCTTTCAGCAACGAATCGGCCAAGATGCTGGTCCGGCACAAAGATAATAGTGCGATCCGCAGGCAGAGAATTGACCAATTCGACCGCGTTGGCGCTGGTGCAGCAATAGTCGCTCTCGGCTTTGACCTCCGCCGAGCTATTTACGTAGCAGACTACCAAAGCACCGGGATTTTTTTGCTTTAGCTGGCGCAACTCCTGTGCGGTTATCATGTCGGCCAATGGACAGCCGGCGAATTTATCGGGTAGAAGCACGGTTTTTCCCGGGCAGAGAATCGCTGCTGTCTCCGCCATAAACCGCACGCCGCAGAATACAATCACCTGGGCATCGGTCTGCGAGGCCTTTATGCTCAGCCCCAGCGAATCGCCTGTGAAATCGGCAAGGTCCTGAATCTCGCCGGGCTGATAATTGTGCGCAAGTATGACCGCCTTGCGCTGCTCTTTTAGCTTCCCTATTTTTTGCAGTAACTGCTCGTTCAAGATGGCACCTGCGCTACTTTTAGGGTTTAATCTTTGCGTGCTTTGTATAAACTAATTCAGGATGGGCCGTCGTGACGGTGACGCCGGGCGGCACCGATTCTTTTATCCAGACATTACCGCCGACTATCGCACCTTTTCCAATGACTACATCACCCAATATTGTCGCCTCGGCGTAGATTGTCACGTTGTTTTCTATCGTTGGGTGCCTTTTGCCGCCCTTTATTATCCTGCCGCGCTCATCCTTCGCGAAGCTAAGGGCTCCCAGCGTGGTACCCTGATAGATTTTTACGTTGTCGCCTATGATGCTGGTCTCACCTATGACCACGCCGGTGCCGTGGTCGA
>JAFNGF010000433.1 GCA_017885385.1 Planctomycetota bacterium | reverse complement strand
AAAATAGACCTCGAAGAGGCCCTGAAAGCGCTGAAAAAACCGGGGTCTATCCGTCTGAAAGATTTGAAGAAGAAACTCGGGATTTAGGCCATCGCAGGGATGTATTCGGTTGAATTGAAACCACAGGCCGGCGATTTTATCGCAGTTCAGTCCAAAAAAATCCAAAGACAATTGATCTCGCACATAGAGACACTGGCAATCAATCCCCGCCCCACCAATAGCAAGCTACTCTATGCGAAGGAAAAACTTTATCGCATCCGTTCGGGAAACTATCGCATCATTTACCAAATCCTGGGTAAGAGACTCCTTGTGGTCGTTGTCAGGGTAGCTCACCGAAAAGACATCTATCGTCNNGTTCTTGCACGTTCCCATGAGGATCAGGTCTTTGTTCCTCATTTCTGCTTTTTCCAAGACGATTGGAACTGAGCCTCCGCACTTTCCGCAAAACACATTCGCTAAAATCTTTTCCTGTGCCCATCGGGGAATTATCTTCCAGCGCTTTTCGGCTTGCGGTGTGAAAGGATCAGCAGGATGAATAGGCATTATCATTTTATATTATTATCCTCGAAATAGAAGATCGAAAGTAGTGCACCGCGTTCGCGCGGCCTACTATCGTACATGTCCAAGCTATCGTCGGCCATCTTTCATTAGCGAACCATTATGCTGAATTCTTTGCCCATCATCTTACTTTCATCAGTGAACCATTGTCCACTGAAGTTGATCTCGACAACGAATGGCTTGGGACGAGCATTAGCTGCGGCAACAAGAACGTGCAGTCGATACAAACCGGATTCCACAACATGTGTGCCTGTGTTGGGGAGTCTCTGGAGGCAGAACTCTAATAGGGCTTGGTCATAAGGTGCGTTCTTGCGCAAGTGCGTTGCGAAATGCTTTCGCTTCGCAGGATCGTAGATATGCGCCAGCCCACAGTACTTGGGCATCCTTGGCGAGATCCCGTCGATTATGGGTCTTTCCCAGTGCGACCAACGGAGGTTCATGGGATCAAACTCGGTACGCTCACAATAGGACCCGTCCGCCTGCTTCTTCTCAAGTTTCTCTGCGAAGACCTCAACTTGGTCGGCGCGACCGCGGCCCGAGTTTGTGACCGCGATCCGAAGATAGTAGCCATCGACTGTGTCGATCACGGCACCGGTCTGCTGGTCGGTGATGGTAAGAAGATTCTTGTGGCAGTAGGGTTCACAGGCGCGGGACATCACCTTGAGATTCGGTTTAAACATCCAACCCTCGATGATCTTCTGAAATGCTGCCACGGCTGCCAGTAAGATAGTAGCGATTGCCAGCAAGATAGTTGCCACCGCGATGATCCACTGTGGCAGATCCATATTCATTATCCTGTCATAGACAACATTGTTTATATTGATCCACATGTCTATTCCGTATTTCTCCCGTTACTAAATATCCTACCATGCTCGCCAGAACATGGCAAATGGAGAAAAGAATCTTGTCGGGTCTTCTTAGCACCCAACTTTCGGACTGGAGAAGGCCAGCGGCAAACGTGCCATGCGCCTGGTGGACAACCTCGCGCCGCCGGTTTTCTTGCCAACAGATTAGCGCGCTTTATGTCACTGAGCCATAGCGTGGGCCGAGACTTGACGCCAGCTTTTTGCCATATTCTAAGAGCGCGGTGCGCTGCTCCTGTGAGAGCGGAGCGTACTTTTGGGCAAACTCCACGTTGTGTATGGCTTGTTCGACCGTGTATGGGCCGACGACAGCCACGCTGACGCCCGGCAGATCGAGCGCGTAGGCAAGAGCCTGCAGCAGATAGCCAGGCTCGGTGGCACAGCCAACGTAGCCTCGCGGATGATTGGGAAAGCCGCCCTTGATGCCGGCATAAACCTTCATCGCTACGCAGCCGATGTTGCGTTTTCGTGCCTCGGGCAAAACCTTATCTTCAAAGCCATATATATTTCTATCCGCGTAATTCATAACGCACATGAGTACATCAATCTGGTCGGTCTGAATCATGCGGACAAAATTCGCCGGCCTATTATGTCCCGATATCCCGATAAAACGGAGCTTGCCGGTCTCCTTTTGCTTCAGTAGGTACTCCAGGACACCGTCCTTACTTAGGACTTTATCTATATTTTTGCTGCCGATGCTGTGGATATGCACCAGATCAAGGTGATCGGTCTTCAGGACGCGCAGCGATTCAGTCAGAGAACGCTCGGCCTGGGCAGCGCTATCGGTTGAGACCTTTGTCGCAACAAAGAGCTTGTCCCGCTGTTTTGGGATTATGTGTCCCAGCATTTCTTCAGCTTCGCCGTATATCCTTGCGGTATCGATGTAGGTGACGCCCCGGTCGATGGCTTCACTGAAAATCCGGATGCCTTCCTCAACTGGGATGGGACCTTCGCCCACAGGAGCGGTGCCCAGCCCAAGTATTGTGACCTTCTCCTTGGTCCGCCCGAGCACCCTCCTAGGTAGTGCACCGACCGACCCTGATGGAATTGACGTACCGGCTTGCTCCTTAGATTGCGGCCATCCCCAAGCTGCGCTTGAGGCTGCCACCGAGGCGGCGCTCGTGCCGGCAATGACCTGGCCGAGAAACTGACGACGGGTGATTTCTTTGCGTGTGTCCATAATCTTTCTTCCTCAATATGATTCGAACGGGTCTGGCTACTTTGCGGGCATACGTAGTTCGGCCTTCTGGCTGGACAGAAGATTTTGCAGAACTTTAACGTCCAGCTTTCGCGGCGGGATATTGCCTTTGGCCGCCATCGCCGCGGCGCAACCCGAGGCGTGTCCGATAGCCATAGCAGGGGCCATAGAGCGAGCAGACTGAAACGGCGCCTGCTCGGATGAGATGCACCGGCCGGTCAATATCAAGCCTTCAACTTTCTTTGGCACCAGCGAACGATACGGAATATCAAAGCCCTCGTGGCCGAAGAAAAATCGCTTGCCGTGGTAGCTCGGCATTGGGTTAGAGCTGATAGCGATAACATCGGGGAATCTCGTGCCTTTAATCGCATCCTGCTCGGTAACGACGTATTCACCCAGGATGCGCCGCGTCTCGCGGACGCCGATGCCGGTAGCGGTCTCCAGCAGATATACCGATTCCATTCCGGGCTTTTTTCGCAGGTCCTGAATTTCGTCCCAGAGATTCAGGCGTGTCCCGACCTCGGCTCGTGTCAGATTCTCAACATCGAGGCCATCGCCGCCGAAGCCCGGGCCCCACTTTACAACCCGATCGCCAATACGAATTCCTCCGTAGGAACCCTCTATGTTAGTCGGCAGTCCTCCGAGGCGATACATCAGACTCATCCCCATGCGGTCGCCTTTCTCGGCGGGGCCCATAAAAGGGGCGCCGGCCTGAGCGGCAACGTCGCCGTCCCCGGTGGCGTCAACTACGATGTCAGCAGCAATCGCCTGTCGGCCAGATTTGGACTCCGCAATCACGCCCGTAACTTGTGAGTCCCGGAGCATGGGGCCGACGACCCAACTGTGCAGACGCAGGTTCACGCCGTCTTTTTTGATCATATTGAGGGCGGCAATCTTCGCCGCTTCCGGGTCAAAGCCAATACAGTACGGCAGTTCCCCATTACGCACATCGTGCGGAAACTGCCTGGCATAATTGTCCGAGTCCGCTATACCGCCAAGGCGGACAATTTCAGCGATATATTCGGCGGTGATGCCTTTAACCGTCTGGAGCTGCTCGGGCGGACGCTGATTTCGGAAGCCGTTGTAGCAGGTCATAAGTCCCGCGGTTCCGTTGCCGCCCAGAAAGCCGTACCGCTCAACCAGGAGCGTCTTTGCTCCGCTTCGCGCTGCAGCCAGAGCGGCGATCAGGCCGCTTGGACCGCCGCCGGCAACAATCACCTGGTAACGCCCGACAATGGGCGTTTCCAGAACCTCACGGTATGTATTGCCTGAGGGCTGCTTTGCCGCGGAGACGGGTCTTTGCGATGACAACGCGGACGCTGCCGCTACGGTTAAGACGCCGCCGATAAAGTCGCGTCGCCTTATGCCGGGCTTGTTCTTCGACGCACGGCGTTTCTTTTGGTATTCTGCCATGATATTTCTCCCCTATGATAACCGCGACTTCATTAGCGTCACATAGTCCTGCATCTTGCGGACTTTGCTCTGCAGGGCCGCATACATGCCTTGAGCTGTCTCTTTGATAGTCAGGTGCGAATTAGCNGANTGGNTGNNANNNGTNGAGGAGGGGACACGGAACAATCCGTACACTAATTCGCACCTGACTATCAAAGAGACAGCTCAAGGCATGTATGCGGCCCTGCAGAGCAAAGTCCGCAAGATGCAGGACTAT
>JAFNGF010000432.1:6018-7297 GCA_017885385.1 Planctomycetota bacterium | reverse complement strand
CTGGTGCCATGATTCTTTTTACGCCATACGATATACGCGATTGACCCGCCAGCGGCGGGCGAAGGCACGCAATACGTGGCTATCACCATTGCGCTTCAATATAAGGACCGATGGGGCCTTGCGGCTTGGGTTTGGGACGGGACTTGATTATTGCTTCAGCAACGGCAATGTCACTTTGGTAGGTAATCTTTATATTCGAAGAGTCCACCTCCACGATTGTCACTTTTTCGCCCATCGCCTCAACCAGTTGTGAATCATCGCTTATTTTGGCTTGGTCTAAATTCTTGAGGTTTTGATATGCTCTTTTGAGCAGCGAAGCCTGGAAGACCTGCGGCGTCTGAGCTTCGTAAAGGCCGGCTCTATCGACGGTCTTCATTATGCTACCATCTTTTACCTGTTTTATGGTCGCCGCAACGGGACAGGCTGGTATGGCTGCACCAGTTTTGCCGGCGGCAGCGATGACCTCGTCAATCAATTTATCAGTTACACAGCACCGGCAGGCATCATGCACCGCAATCAAATCGACATCAGCTTTGACGAGCTCGAGGCCTTTATTTATGGTATCGAAACGCTCGTAGCCGCCGAAGAAGAGTTTCACGCCGAAGAACTTCAGGTTGGCCCCCCACTTTACGGCCACCAGCTCTTCGTCCTCGGCGGCGATACCCAGTAGAACCTGCTTTACGTCGTCTCGGTTGGCAAAAAGTTCCAAACTTCGCAGAAAAACCGCCCGCCCTGCGATATCTACAAACTGTTTTTTTCTCTTTCCGCCGAATCGAGTGCCGGGTCCCGCCGCACAGATTATTGCTGCAACATTCTTACTCATAGTGCCGTCTGCACTTCGCAAATTGTCAATTGTAAATTACCAATTGTGTCTGTCGGCTTCACTCAGAAGGGCGGCTATCGCTATCAGCCCGTCCGTCGCACCTCTGCCGGTTAGAACAATTTCGACCGCGAGGTATGTTTTGTCAATAAGATTCTTCATGTCCGGCTTGCACGCTTGCAGCAAGCACCACAATAAAACCGTCCCGTCGGCCTTGCTCGGGGCGGGGCTTGAGCCGGGTCGAAGCCCGCCTGCGGGTCGGGCAGGGATTGCGGGCTAATCGTTTGGCTGCTAAACTTATCCGCCGCACCTCTGCTTTCGCGGAGCCTGCCCTGACCTTGTCGAGGGGGGCAAACCCAGCAGGCGCGGGGGTGAAGTCATTTTCTGGAAAACAACTCGACAGATTTCACAGACCTGTCCTCAGCCGGGTCAAAGGATTCCACAGATTCGGTTTTCAAC
>JAFNGF010000432.1:0-6013 GCA_017885385.1 Planctomycetota bacterium | reverse complement strand
GCAGCCGCTACGGCGGAGTAAGCTAAGGCAAGTCAGATATGAAGGGAAAGGTTAGCGTTATGTGCGCACCGTATAAATGTGTTTGTGCTATATTATTGGCCTGCTGTTGTGCAATTGCAGGCGAAAGCCGCCTGAAAGTATCGCAGAACAAGCGGTTTCTGGTACACGAAGATGGCACGCCTTTCTTCTATCTTGGCGATACCGCCTGGGAGCTTCTTCACCGCCTCAACCGGGAAGAAGCGGACACGTACCTGGAAAACCGCAGGCAAAAAGGTTTCACGGTCATACAAGCTGTGGCTCTGGCGGAGCTTGACGGGCTAAACACGCTCAATCCCTACGGGCATCGTCCGCTGCTTGAGAATGATCCGACACGGCCAGACGTAAAGGATGGGCCGAACAACGATTACTGGGACCATGTCGATTACATTGTCAACAGGGCTGAAGCGCTCGGGCTATATATCGGAATGCTGCCGACCTGGGGCGACAAATGGAACAAGAAGTGGGGTGTCGGCGGGGCTGTGTTCACGCCGGAAATCGCCGAGGTTTACGGCCAGTGGCTCGGCCAGCGATACGAGGACAAACCCATCATCTGGATTCTCGGCGGCGACCGGCCCATCGAGAATGACACGCACAGGGAAATCATCCGCGCGATGGCTCGGGGGCTGAAAAAAGGGGACGGCGGTCGGCATCTGATGACGTTCCACCCGACGGGCGGCCGAACCTCCTCCGAGTGGTTCCACGAGGACGAGTGGCTCGACTTCAACATGCACCAGACCGGCCACCGCGACCGCGGAAGCTGGCAGAGTATCGAGAAGGACTACAACCGCTCGCCTACCAAGCCGGTGCTCGACGGCGAACCTCTTTACGAAGATCACCCTATCAACTTCGATCCCGTGAAGTTCGGATTTTCCGCAGACTGGCAGGTGCGTCGGCTGGCATACTGGCACGTTTTTGCCGGCTCATGCGGCCATACATACGGCTGTCACAATATCTGGCAAATGTATGCACCCGGCCGACAGCCCATATCGTGGGCGCACCACTACTGGTACGAATCGCTCGATTTGTGGGGCGCTCGTGACATGCAGCACGTCAAAAATTTGATGCTCTCACGGCCTTATCTTAGCCGAGTTCCCGACCAGTCGATTGTCGTTTCTGAAATTGGCGATGGCGACGGGCATGTCCGGGCTACCCGCGACTCGCAGGGCAGCTACGCGTTTATCTATTCACCGCTCGGGCAGCCGGTGACGGTTAACCTTGAGAAGCTCTCGGGCACAGAAGTCAAGGCCTGGTGGTACGATCCCCGGCACGGCACGGCGAACCAGATAGATGTCTTTCCCAAAAAGGGCACCCGCGAGTTCAAACCGCCGATTCAAGGCAAAGGCAACGACTGGGTGCTCGTGCTCGACGACGTGTCGAAGAATTTCCCGCCGCCCGGCGCCCGATGAAAATGGATTGCTCTTGCGGAGAACAGGGAATGCCAAGAACGAATGGAATGATATGGGTCGTCGCATTGGTGCTGCTTTGTCCGGCGGCGGTTGTGCAGGACCGAGCTTGTGGTTACGGGGCCGGCGTTGAGAATCTGCCGGCCTTCCCGCTTCGAGAATAAGACACGGATTTACACGGATTCACACGGTCTACAATTCTATTTCTCTGTGTTCTCTGAGGCTCTTTTCATCGAGAGTCGGATTAGCGGACCATTACCTGGCCGGAGTCGGGAACGAGCACCTGGCCGGTAATCGTCCGGGCTTTGTCCGAGCACAAAAAGACCACCGAATCGGCGACGTCCTGTCCCTTGATCTCCCGCTTTAGGGCGGTTTTACTGACATAGAACGGGATGACCTCCTCCGGTTTTATGCCGTACTTTTTCGCGCAGGTCTTTATGTACTGCGGATTCCAGATTTTCGAGCCTTCAAAGACGTTGCCCGGTGCGATCGAGTTGACCCTTATGCCGTATTCACCCAGCTCCAGCGCCCAGCCTCGGGCCATGTGAATTTCGCCGGCCTTTGTCGCATTATACGCGGTATTATTCTTGCTCGCCNNGCTTCTCTTGCACAGAGAAAATAGCCGGTGAGATTCACCTCCAGAGCGGACCGCCAATTGTCTACCGGCATATCCACAAGCTCATAAGCTGGAGCTACTCCTGCCGCATTGACAAGAATGTCGAGGCCGCCCCAGTTATCGAGCACACTTTGAAAAGCCTTGCTGACGCTGGCTTCACCCGTGACATCACATTGCACCACCATATTTGGTGCATTTCCCAGTTCCGCTGCGGTTTGCTCGGCTGCTTTTGTGTCGATGTCCAGAAGTGCTACCATTGCGCCGGCTTTTGCCAGGCCGATGGCGATGCTTCTGCCCAGGCCGCTGCCGGCCCCAGTGACAACCGCAATTCGGTCTTTCAGCTCGCCTTCGCTCCGGCCGCTTAGCAGTTTTTTGCGAAACGCTTCCGATTCCCAGCGGTTAATAAAATCGCGCTGTCTTTTATTCAAGCTGCAGATGCCGCCCATCCGTTTGGCGTTGCACCTAATAAAAGCCGAATATGCAAAAATGTCACGCACCGTCTGAGCGACTTTCTTCTTGCCAGCCACGAAGAGTCCTACATCCTTAACCAGAAACGCCACAGAAGGTTTCTCAGCCTTGTTGATCTGCGCGGTCAGTCGGGCGGCGGTTTTTTGCGGCTGGCACTTGTCCACCCACATTGCAGGGCCATTGGCATACACTAATTCATCCGGCGTCAAGACGCCCGCCGACAGCATTTTTTCGGCGTCTCGCTGCGCTAAAAAGGCTGTAATCTGGTCGTCACAAAAGTAGCTTATCGTCGCACGCTCACCGGTCGCCTCAAAGAATGCCTTGCGAATGCCGAGCTTTATGCTGTTGACATCTTCGTGACCTACAGATTTGATCTTGCCGGCTTTTGGTTGTCGCAATTTGCTATTGCAGCGATCTATGACCCTGCTGACAAGCCGCAGAGCAGCGTCGGCACTTTCCGCCGAAATTAGAAGCCCATGCTTTTCGAGGAAAAGGATTGTCGGTTTTCCGCCCAAGCGTCTTTGATAATCGGTAACCAGCCGCGCTATCTTTTTTGCCAGCGTAAAGCCTGGGTCGGTGTAAGGAACCCAGAGCGGCGGCAAATAATTTTCAATTTTCAATTTTCGATTTTCGATTTTTCTAAAGAGTTTTTCCACCTCCAGTTTTCCGTTTTTAGCATTTACATAAGCGCCCACTGCACTGGGGTGCAGATGTATCACGCACTTATCCAGAAAGCTGTGCAAATGTGCTTCTACTGACGGGCGAGCGTTCCCGCTGTCTCTATCGTCGCACGCAAGCAGCAAGCGATTGACCACTTCGGTTTCTCTGGTCTGTACGTCAAGATTGGCTATCGACTTATCTTTTATAATTGACAGGACTGCATCCAGCCGGATTCGCCGCCAGCCCTGTTGCTCATTCATATTTTTCAAAGCTGTGCCGCTGGCTTTGATATACATATATTTGCCGTCTGCGGTTTTAGCCGACGTGTTACCGCCTCCGCCCTGAACAAGTGAGCTGTCCCTGCCAACAGCGTGTGATATCCTAATAAGCTCTAACAATGCCCTATTCATTTTTATGAAAACTCCTTTGCGTCGTGCGTAACGCATTACGCAATACGCACTACCTAATACGAAATTCATCGTGGCGTTGCATCGGGCAAACCGCCGTCCACGGGGATTGTGGCCCCGGTAGTTGGGGTTTGATGCGTAGCAAAAAATAGTACTGCATTAGCAACATGCCGCCCCGTAACTCTAAGTTTCAATAGGTTCCTGTTGCGGTAATACTCCTGCAATCCTTTTTCGTCGAGCCCTCGAGCCCGCATTCGGTCGGGACCGATTTGTTCCCACAAGCCGGATTTATATCTGCCTTCGGAGAACACCCCATCCGGCGCTACCATGTTTACTCGAACCCCATACTGTGCCAGCTCAATGCTGGCGATACGACCCAACTGGTGACAGGCGGCTTTGGTAGCGCTGTAAGCGCCGAAGCCGGCGCCGGGTGAGGGGACATTCTTGGTGGAGATAACAATAATGTCGCCGCCGATTCCCTGAAGAATAAAAAGCCGTGCGGCCTCGGCAAGCGTCAATAGCGCTCCCTCAACATTCACCTTTTCGAGCTTGCGAAAGGCGTCGAGGTCTATGTCTTTCAAATTCGCAACCAGCGGAATACCGGCATTAACCACGACAATGTCGATACCGCCCCAGGTTTGAATGACACTCTCGAAACCCCGGCTTACAGATTCTTTATCGGTGACATCGATTGGGATGCCAATCACGCGGTCGCCACCCGTCTGCCTTAGGTCCGCTACAAAATCGTCCAGTTTTTTGCCCGCAACATCGGTGGCAGCCAGATGGCAGCCGGTCTCCAATAGTCCTCGGCAAATTCCGTAGCCAATGGCTCCAGCAGCGCCGGTTACCAGCGCGACTTTATTGCGAAGAGGCAATTCAGAATCGGTTTTGCGTTCGTCAATATACAGTGTCCCCAGGCCGCGAAGGCATATAATTTCGGGTTTTGAGTTATATCGTGCTGAATAGCCCGAAATGGCATCGCCTAATTGCCTGCGAAGAGCTTCCGGGGCTGCATCGTAATCGACAGCGTCTATGAATAGTGGTGGTATAGGCCCTTTGACCAGAGGTGCGGGATAGCGCTTGGCTTCGGCATTTTTCGCCGAACCGGCAAAACTTGTGGTGAGCTTGTCGAATCCATCAACAGCCTCTTTACCCGTTAAGGATTTCAAAATCACAGGTCTATAGGGTTTATCCTCGTCACCTGTTGCTTCCGCCAAAAGCCCGCGGACGACCGGTGTTATCTGAGCTAAGCGGCTCGGCGAGTACTGATCTGGGGCCTTGCTTTTCATAGTTTGCCTTGTTGCTGTTTGACAGACGTAGTTTGAGATGTTTTCGCAGCATCGCTGACGGTACTTATCATAAATTTGGCGTTTTCCAGAGGCGCCTTGCCGTCGAAGACGGCGCTTCCGGTAACGATTATGTCAGCTTCCATTCGGGCCACGTCCGCTATGTTATCACGAGTGACGCCGCCATCAACACCCACGAGGATATCCCTGCCCGTGTCGCGAATCATCTGTCTTAACTGCTCAAGCCGAAGCCGAGTAGAAGGGATGAATTTCTGTCCGCTCCAGCCTGGATTTACTGCCAGAAGAAAGACCATTTCGAGCTCATCCATAAGCGGAGCAATGACTTCGAGCGGCGTTCCAGGGTTCAAGGCGACGCCGCGTAAGATACCTCTATTGGAGTTATTGGCGTTGGTCATTTCTCCCAGCGCCTGCAAGACGCGATGTATGTGCCGGCAAGATTCAACCTGAACCGTGATCATATCGGCGCCGGCGGCGATATAACTTTCGAGCTTGTTCAAGGGCTCATCTATCAGCAGGTGTACATCTTTGAGCAGCGAAGTTTTCATGGCCTTTACAAAGACAGGCCCAACCGTCATCATGGGGCAAAAACATCCGTCCGTAACGTCAACGTGAAGAAGTCTCACCCCTGCCCGTTCCATGAGTTTCAATTCTGAGCCGAGCGACATCAAATCCGCGGTGAGTATCCCCACACTAATGAGTGGAGATTTTGCCCGCAGCTCATCGAAAAGCGGTTTGCTCACGTTTTCAGCCTGCATTCTTTTGCTCTTTGGTCTTAAGGCTCTGGTATAGCTCGTAAGCCTCAGCCGGGGCCAAATCTTCATGAACCACCTTACGGACCGCCTGCATCATAGCTTTAGGGGCATCGCTCTGGAAGATGTTGCGTCCCATGTCCACGCCGGACGCACCCTCCTGGATAGCATTATGAGCCATAGTCAAGGCATCGAGCTCAGGGATTTTTTTGCCGCCGGCCATAACAATCGGAACCGGGCACGAAGCGGTAACCGTCTCGAATCCTTCCTCCACATAGTAAGTCTTTACGAACTGGGCGCCAAGTTCGGCGCAAATCCGGCAGGCCAGGCGGAAATACTTGGCGTCCCGCACCATGTCCTTGCC
>JAFNGF010000431.1 GCA_017885385.1 Planctomycetota bacterium | reverse complement strand
GCTTCAAATTCTTCAGGCACGACGCCGAACACTCTCTTTGGGATCTGCAGGAGTCTCGGCTTTTTGCCTCAACGACGTTAGCTGTGGGCATGAAGAAATACTTGTACACGCGGTCGGCAAACCGCATCTTATACTCTGGATGGACGATCAGGTGCGTGTGCATCCACAGCGGGTTGGACTGGTTGAACTGATTGCCCACAGCTAACGTCGTTGAGGCAAAAAGCCGAGACTCCTGCAGATCCCAAAGAGAGTGTTCGGCGTCGTGCCTGAAGAATTTGAAGCCGTCGGGGTCATTGCGGTTGTAGATGCCATAGAAGTTGTTGGCCACGCGGGCCCAGGCACTGACGGGACCATCCGGGTCGCCCACATAGTACGTGCAGAGCATATAGTCGATCAGATTATCGACGTCGAGGAGTTTCTCATAAGCGGGATTGGGCGTGCCGTCCGTATTAAGACCCTGCAGGCGGTAGTAAGTCTGGTCGCTGACTGTCGTGCGGAGCAAGTCCCACAGCCGGCGCCACGCATCGAGCGTGCCGTCGGTCGCCTCGATGTCGTAGCCGCCGTTGCCGGCGCGAGACTTGATCACGTCATAGTCCTCTTTGTCGCCGCCAAAATACGACTCGGCGTATGATGCCTCGGAACGCTCCTGGGTCTGGTAAAGACCCCAGTAGTGCCCGTCAATGTACAGATGATAATATCGGCTTCGCGTATAGGGCTGTCCCATGTCACGCTGTGTATCGCGAGAGAAGACTTCGCGGACAAACGTGTCATGAGGGGAGCTATTCCCCTCAAAAGACCAGGAGTAGTTTTGGCTGCACCGCAGATCAATACACTCGAATTCATCGACGCCCTCATCGCCGAATAGCGCGAATCTCAGTTTGGACGCCCCGTAATCGGGCCTAAAGAATAACCTGAAGGCATGTTTGGGATTGCTGCCGGTTCGGCTGTAACCGCCGCGTATTCGTAGTCCCGCGTTGATTTGAAATCCGTCACTACCGTCGGGGTTAATCAATTCCGCAGACACAGGTCGCTCCCAAGACTCTCCCTGCGAACGGGCGTTCACATAGATGCCGGTTGACGCGCTGAATAGATTCGCCAGGTCGGTGACCAGAGAAATAGTCGGAATCGCAAGCAAAGCATCGTCAATCAAGTCCTTGTACCGCGGGTCGTTGACAACATCGGGGTCCATCCCGTAATCGATCACCTGCCCGTTGACACTGCCTGTAGGCCAGCCCTGCCCAGGCGCCTGACCGGAAGGCGACTGCGTTTTGACATCGGTAACGAAGAAATAGCTGTGCGTCGTGACCGCCGATGGCTGCCAATTAGACTTACAGGCTACCGCTCGCAAGCATGTGGTCTTGGTGATCGGAATAGGCCCTGCATAAACTGCACCCTTCGGACCGCCCAGCTTGAAATCATAAGGCGTGCTTCCATCAACGGTATAGTATATGGCGGCCCCTTCGGTCTCGGTAACGAGCGTCACCCAGAAGGGCTGAGTATAGAAACCGCGATGATGACTGAACTGCGGTTTGGCGACAAAGCCTTCGTAAATCAGCATGTTCGTGCCGCCAGGTGTTGGAAAAGCCATCAACGCCCAACTGTCAGCCGCATCCGGATATCGCCCGTATGAGACATCCGTCATCTGATCGCCGAGCGAGATACTGTCGATGAGCGTGCTGCCATCCTTGTCAAAGAGCGCTATTTCATCACCGGCGGCGTCTATCCTGAAATTGGCGTGCAGCCCTGACTGTCCGACATCGTTATCCGCCCAGACAAGCAGATACGCTTTGGGGTAAACGGTTGTCAAAGAAGAGTTGCCATAAGGAACCTGCCACTTAGCGGGAACCGCTAAGTCATCAGTCAAATACATCCCGCCAATATCAACCGCTGCGCTGCCGGCATTATATAGCTCAATCCAGTCATCGAACTGACCCTGGGGGTCGGCCTTGGTCTTGGTATTTGATGCCAGGACTTCATTTATCACAAGCGGAACGCCGCTTCTGCCCCAATTTGCAGCCAGGATGCTCAAGTCAACCCCGTTGACATCGCCGTCACTATTCAAGTCGGCAGCGGTGTCAGCGGTACTCAGCCAGTGCTCGCTCAGAACCAGCAGGTCACCGAGATCAACTCGGCAATTGCCATCGAGGTCACTTGTAGGGCAGCCCGCTTCGGCATACCCTGCAATGCCGGCGCAGATAACAACCACAAGAAGCGGTAATACCTTAGCTGAATGCATCTTTCACCTTATTCCTCACTGTTTGAGCTGAGCCATTGTACGTGGCTTTTTCCGCCGGACGGAGGGCGGATCAACAAGATTTTAACATATAAGGCATGGCAAAGTCAACTGCTACGCCTGCTACTCCACGAAGCAAGTAGCCACAGAGGACACAGAGGCCACCGAGATTCCCGCATTATCCCGTTCCTTATTCTCTGTGTTCTCTCCGTCAGGGACGGCGGGTCTCCGTCAGGGACGGCACGCCCGTCCTGCCGGACCGGACCTGAGCGGCGTGCTCTCCTTCGACTGCGCTCAGAGCCTGCCCTGAGCTTGCCGAAGGGACGGCGTCTGTGGCGACTTCTGTCCCTTGGTCCTAAAAATAGGATGGCAGGTGATGGCCGGCGACTCCAGCCGCCTCGCTGGGACTTGAGAAGACACACTGTCACTCATCACAACGCCCAAACGCTTGTTGAATCGGAAAGACTCAGAAGGTAAAATAAGCGCCTGAACGCTCAAGGGTGAATCCGCCGCACGTCTGGCGGATAAATTCAGCCTCGGGGCGCTCGTATGAGTAAATGTAGAAAAGGGGTTGAGAAAGACGTGGATGAAGGTAGGAAATGCAAGAAGCACTTTTTCAAAGAGCACAAGTAAAGAGAACAATCATGGACAACTTGTCGCGAAGAGATTTTCTGCGGAATGGGCTGGTCGCCGGGGCGGTCGCATCGCTGGTCGGCCCCACCGGGCGTGAACAGCATAAAAGGAGAACACTGAAATAGACAGGACTCCGGTGTAAACATATAACCAAGCTGTAAGATATGGCCCAAACATCGACAAAACTCAAGGAGCTCACTATGACGGCAAGAAGAGCAGTACTGGCGCTTCTGATTGCATACCTGGTTTGGACAGCGGGTCAACCGGCACTTGGAGCAGACGGCGATGACGGATGGATTTCCTTGTTCGATGGCAAGACCCTTGCCGGTTGGCAGGCCGGCGAGAACAGAGAAACCTTTTCCGTCCAAGATGGAATGATTGTGGCGCACGGCCCACGCAGTCATCTGTTCTATGTGGGGCCTATAGAAAAGGGCAACTTCAAAGANNGCCTGGCAAAGGCTATGAGGTTCAGGTTAATAACACCCATAAGGACGGGCGGAAAACCGGCAGCCTGTATGGTGTCAAGGATGTCCCCAAGTCGCCGGCGGCGGACAACGAATGGTTTGCACAGCATATCATTGTCGATGGCAGATATATCACCATCAGAGTCAATGGCAAGACTATTGTCGAGTATACTGAGCCTGACGAAATCGCACGGGGTGACACGGGCCGAAAGCTCTCCAGCGGCACCTTTGCTCTGCAAGGACATGACCCCGGCGGCACGGTCTATTACAAGAACATTATGGTCAGGCCGTTTCCTGCCGTAGACTTTCCGTTGGTTGACTACCATGTGCATCTCAAAGGCGGGCTGACTCTTGAGGAAGCAATAGAAATCTCCAAGCGACGAGGGGTCAAGCTCGGCATAGCGGAAAACTGCGGCATAGGCTTTAGAGTCACCGACGATCAGGGCCTGCAACGGTCTTTTGAGCTTCTTCAGGGCCAACCCGTTTACAAAGGAATGCAGGCAGAGGGGCGGGAATGGTTAAATCTTTTTTCCAGGGAGATGATTGCCAAGTTTGACTATGTGCTTACCGATGCCATGACATTCACTGATGCTACCGGCAAGCGAGTACGCCTGTGGATAAAAGACGAGGTGGAAATTAAGGACAAACAAGATTTTATGGATATGTATGTCGACAAGATTGTTTCCGTCCTCAATAATGAACCGATTGATATCTTTGCCAACGCCACTTTCTTGCCGGCACGCATCGCCGATGAATATGACCTGCTTTGGA
>JAFNGF010000430.1 GCA_017885385.1 Planctomycetota bacterium | reverse complement strand
GAGCGCATTTACTCGGAAATGCCGCCGGTCCAATATACCCCTGCTGCCGGGCGTTGGAAGAATCTGCCGCGGACCAGACGGCGTTTGACCGAGGGCGGCAGCCTGCGAATGGTAATGCTGGGCGACAGCATTGTAAACGACCTGAGTCGTTCCTGCTGCAATCTCTTACTCGAGCGGCAGTATCCGAAGTCCAAGATCGAAAAGATTACCTCTGTTCGCGGCTCCACCGGCTGTTGGTGGTACAAGCAGTCCGGTCGCGTGCAAAAATTTGTCCTCGATTATAATCCCGACCTGGTCATTATCGGGGGCATCAGCCAGCGTGGTGACATCGAGTCAATCCGTGAAGTGATTCGTCAGATTCGAGCTGCGTCCGAGACGGATATTCTCCTAATGACGGGCGTTTTTGGAAGTGTCGACCCTCACGACGAGAACCAATGGCAAAGGATAAGCGATCCTAATCGATATAGTGATTACCGCAAGGGCCTTGAGACTCTCTCTCGCGAGGTTGGCGCCGCGTTTCTGGATATAGAGGCTGCCTGGGCCGGATATATCCGCAAATGCGGCAAGGGTCTTGAGTGGTTCAAGCGAGACCCAATTCACGCTAATGAGCGTGGAGAACAGATCCTGGGACGTATTCTTGCCCAGCACCTTAACTTGGCCGCCGGTCGAAGTTGATACCGGGGCGCGCCCCCCAGAGCAAGGCGTTCATTGCTGTTGGTTCATCGTTCGTCGATGAACCGCCGGCTCAAAACTAATAAAATTGCTTCATCGTCCTGATACATCGGGACTCCTGGAGTGACAGAGGTAGCTGCAAAAATGGTGGGACTGTGGCACGGGCTTCCAGCCCGTGGGTCACGGCCAGGATGGCCGTGCCACGATTCTTTCTCTCACGGGGCACAGCCCAGCCTGTATCCTTATCAGTGCAACAATTATGAAAATAGCGGCGGTCGGGATCGAACCGACGACCCTGGGCTTATGAATCCCATGCTCTAACCAACTGAGCTACGCCGCCATCATTCTCTAAACCCGCCCCCGCGTCTTCCTGTCGCAAGACAGCCGCGGGGGGCAAACATCTACACAATAACAGCCTTCAATACAAGTTGTCAATCGGTTTTGCCCAAAAAAACCGGCCCGGCATCAATTGTTCCACCGACTAAGACAGCAGCCCTGTTGGGGGCTGCGTGCGCGCGATATGAACCAATTGGTGCTCGGCTCGCCTTGGCCGGACCAAATCGCTGTTAAGAAAACCGGCCTGATAGTCGATAATAAAGGCACGAGGTGCGGAATGAAAAAGTTAATTGACAGCAAAAGAGCGATAAAATCTAAGCCCACAACGTACCACGGGCTTGATTCTCATGAGTGGGCGACCAAAATGGAAATACAACGCCTGCTCTCGGGTAAGCCCGATCTGAAAATAAAACTCACTCCGAGTGTCCATCAGGCCGTCAGGAAATGAGGCGACCAGGCCCCGGGCCGTCAGGGAAAGCTATATTGCCCTTAACTGGACTAACCTGATATTCTGATACCCACCTTCTGATAACCTGGTCATCTGATTGCCTGAGCAGTCCCGGCGCAAGTACAATTGGGGCGGCGTTTGGCTTGCTGGCGGATTTTTTGTATGTTTTAGTAGGAGGATAAACTATGAAGGTCATTCAAGTTTCTGATGAGCTTTATGACAGACTTAAAAATTGTGTCGTCGATCCTTTCGATGATACTCCGGAATCTGTCATCGGTCGATTGATAGATATAGCGGATAAAGCTAAGAGCAGGTGGTCGCCGCTGGATGCCCACGTAGAAAATGGCGAGCCGCAGGCAGATTCCGAGAACCGCGAGCGAGTCGGGGAGCGGTCGGCACACTGGAAGGAACGCGCGGAGGTCGTACTGTAGACAGCGATGGTAAAACCCCGCCTGAAAGGCGGGGCTANNCCCCACGTTTCACGTGGGGTCTGCCTGCAGGAAAGCCCCTTGCAACGTCGCGTTCTTTTACGATGCGCTAACTATAATTTATGAAGCATTGCTACTGCCTGTTTGACCACCATATCGGCTGCGGCAGGCGCAAAAGGGCTGCTCCTGATTTCATACCCGTCTTCTATGTGCAAGTGCCCGGGCGCCAGGTAGCCGGCTGCACCGTTACAGTGCGCGATGACAAACGTGTTTTTATAGGGTGAGGCAGATTTAATTGCCAAGCCGATCTCCGTCAGCACTTCGCAGCCGATACCCACAAACGCGATATCGCCAACGCGTCCTGCTGTTATAGCCAGCGGCGTGGGCGGCAAATCTTTCTTCGCGGCAGTTTCATCACTTGGCTTACTCGGCAGTTTCAGTATCGTAAAAGCGGTGTTTATTTCTCCGCCGCCACGAACGGTTTCAATAGCACGGTAAACGTGCACTACTTCTTCGCCGAGCATAGTTCCCAGCAGGACCGGCTCTGGAATCCAGCCGGGCTCATTGTTAAATGCTGGAAGCACTCTGAACCAGGGGTCGATATTGCCTGACGCCCCGGCAAATGCCGGTGCAATTTTCCCCTCGCCGAGAATCTTCTCGACAAACTGCTCGGCTAATCCCAGGACATCGCCGCTGATGGCATAATTCTTGGGTCCCAGACAGGTGGCATGTGTGGCATAGCCAAATAGTGCCGCAACGGCATCGCCGTCGGGCTTTGCCAGCTTGGTCACCAGGACTTCCTTGTCGGTCGGCCCGTACGGATTGCGTCCGAGTCTTATTGAGCTTTGGCCCGAAGGACTGATATTTAGCTCCCGCCTGTTGGCGCCGATTGGGCAGTAGCCGACGCCGCAGCCCACGGTGACAGGGCCCATATTGTTAAGTGCGCTGCGGATTGCCTCTGTCAGCTTACCTTTTAAGTTTTCGGTATATTCGACATTATTCGGGTGTCCCTTTTCCTTATTTATGGTCGGGCTTGGCGCACTGTGCGTATGTATGGCAGTCAGGAACAATTCGGACGGCTCCAGTTTAAATTCGTCCAGGATGGCTTTGCGCATATAATCAGCCGTCCCATCGTAAAAGCCTATAAGGTCTGTTGACACCAGCACGAGCCGCTTACCGTTATTCTCAAACGCTACGACCCGCGCAGATAGCGGGTCNNTGAACGCCTTGCGACAATTCGGTTCGGCTTGCGTAGCCGGCCATCTTTACGGGCTTTTCGGGCGTTATGTCAATTTTTGCAGTACCGGCACGCAGGACTCGTTCGCCTGATTTGGCTGGTACACTCGATGCTGCAAGAAAAAGACAAATAGCCAAAACTATAGCGAGGTTTCGCCTGCGGCAGATTAGCGATGATGTCCCCATAGGGATACTCCTTCTGCAATTGTCAATTTTCAATTGTCAATTTGCTGTTTTGGGTCCGCTCTTTCAGAATATACCGGCCAATCGTTTCCACAGTGTCGATCCACACTCCGTTGGCGGGGTCCTGGGCGTACCGGCAAAGGGCTTGGAGAGTAGAAGTGGCAATAGTCTGGTGTCCGACAGGGCCGATCTCGTGCCCGAAAAAAATAAGCCAGCGGCCTTCGGCTGCCGCCTTATCAATAAGCTGCTTAGCCTGGTCGAAATCCAAACCATCGAGTGAGACGCCCGTTGCCTGTGCCAAGTCGCAGAAATTAGGGTCGTTGCCGACTTCGTCGAATGCTCCGCGGCCAACGATGAATCGCTCCGCCACCAGCGGGACATAGCTTTTAACAGATAGGCCTCTACCGACAAATTTCTGCCCGCAAGGATAGGCAAAGGTTGTCGGCTTTACGCCGAGCAGTCGCTCGATAGCTGCGTTGGCCTGGTCCAGCTCGAGCCGCATCTCCGGCAGGCTGTAATTTTCCAGAGCCTTTTCGCGAGACCAGGAGAAGTTGCCCGAGCAGGGATGTTTGGCCGTGTGATTACCGATTTCGTGACCATTAGCTACAGCTTTTTTCCAGCCGGCCAACCGCTGCTCGACTTGGCTGAGAACAACATAAAAAGTAGCTTTGACGCCGTAGACATCCAGGATGGGCAAACCGCGGTCAACCTGGCTGAGCCGAGCATCGTCAAAGGTAAGACTGATTGCTGCCCGTCTGCCGGCAGGCCAGCGGAAACTACTCTGCTGGGCAGCCAACGTGGTTTGGGTGGGCGTAGAAAACTCTTGTGCGTCGCGTGCGTTTTGGGGTGAGCGACACCCCGTTAGACTGGCAGCCGCACAAAGAAGTACTACCCCTGCGACAATTCCCACTCCTTCGCTACGCTCAAGGACAAGATTCTTCATAATTGTCAATCTTCTGTCTGTAATTGTCGATTGTCAATTGCCAATCTGCTCCGAGTCCCGATTTTAGTGGAATTTATGGTGCTCGATTTGGTATCATTTAATCAAGGCAATGACAAAGGTAGAGATTGCAAATCTTGTTATCTTATGCGCTGCAGCAGCGTTGGTCCGAGCAGCATCTGGTTCGGTTTCGGGCAGCCATGTTCCAAATGAGATAATTGTAAAATTCCGTGAGGCGGCAGACCCGCCTTCGGCGGGAATCCCTCGGCTTCGCTCGGGACAGGTTTTGAATTTTCGCCCCCGGCGGATCAAGCCCCTGTTGGAGGACTTTCAGCAGTTCGAATCGCTTCAAAAGAAAAACGCCGCACTTCTAACTCCGAGAGAAAAACGCATCCTGGCCAGACTTAAGCGCAGCGCCCAGGACGCAAGGGTTCCCGACCTGGGCAGAATATATAGGATCGAGCTTGATCCGCCGGACGGACGGCGGATTGATCGCAAGCCGGGACAATCAATCCCGGAGCCATTGATGGCTTCGGGGTCAATCGAAGAGGTGCTCCAGGCATACCGCAGCGATCCGAATGTCGAATACGCGGAGCTGAATTATGTTGTCTCGGTAAGCTCGCCGGCGATGGACCCTGCTCTGATCCTGCGCAGCAGCTCGCTGGGCTGGCCGCGGGGCAGCGCTGCGGAGAACGGACCGCGGGAACCCAATGATCCTCTCTATTCTGCTCAATGGTCTTTAGACAAGATAGATGCGGCGGAGGCCTGGGACATCAGCACAGGGGGCCTGCCGACCATAGTGGCGGTCGTGGATTCGGGCGTGGATTACAACCATAGAGACCTGCGCGATAATATGTGGGTAAACCAGGCGGAGCTCGCCGGCCTGGCGGGCGTCGATGATGACCGGAACGGTTACGTTGACGATATATACGGCTATAACTTTGTTTATAACAACGCCGATCCTATTGACGACCACGGACACGGCACACATTGTGCCGGCATAATTGCTGCCGGGGGCAATAACGGCCTTGACATTGCGGGGATCTGCCGGAATACGAAGATAATGGCCGTCAAGTTTCTTGGCTCGCTCGGGGAAGGGACTACCGCCGACGCTGTGCTTTCCATATATTACGCCGTGGCCAACGGCGCCGATATTATCTCCTGTAGTTGGGGCAGCGGCGAGGAATCGAGGGCGCTGCAGGACGCCATCGACTACGCTTACAGCCAGGGCGTATTTATGGTAGCCGCAGCCGGCAACGACAATTCTGACCAGCCCTATTATCCGGCCGGTTATCCACATGTGATTTCGGTGACGGCAACCGATTCGGATGACAAAAAATGGTCCCTTTCCAATTACGGCGACTGGATTGATATTGCCGCACCGGGAGTGGACATTTTATCGCTAAGGGCGGCGGGCACTTCCCAGGGCAGCAGCTACGGACAATATACAACTTTTATGTCGGGGACATCGATGGCTGCGCCGCACGTCGCAGGCGCCTGTGCGTTTTTGCTGTCAGCCAATCCATTACTGACGTATGCAAAACTGTACGACATGCTGGTAAAAACCACCGACCCGATTGCGCCGGGAATCTGTGACAGTAATGGACGGCTCAACCTTTTTAAGGCGATGCACGCGGTTATTCCCTCACGCGGATATATTACTCTGGACCACGATTATTACGCTCGTTTCAGTCAGGTCGGTATCCTGGTGGCGGATTGGGACGTCAAGGCCAACGAGGGGGCCGAAGTGATTTTGATGACCAAGGAGGGTGACTCGGAAACACTTATCCTTGGGCAAACAACTCCGACTTTGGGCATTTTTACCGGCGGCATTCGCATTGATGCGGGTCAGCCGGCCGCGGAAGACGGCACGCTCCAGGTTTCCGATGGCCAGGCAATTGCCGCCATTTATTTTGATGCCAACGACAGCGCCGGCGGCGCCGTTGTGGCGATGGATAGCGCATCAGCAGATTATGAGCCGGCCCGCCCTCGGCACGTTCAGGCTAAAACGGTGGGCGGCGTGGCCACGATAGAAATTGTCACTGACGAGCCGACAAAGGCTACGGTTAGATGTGGTCTGACCCCTGGCGGACCGTACGCTCTGACGGGCCGGGACATTGTAGTAAGCATCTATCATAGCATCAAGCTGCAGCTTCTGTCACTGGCGACCGACTACTTTTTTGTTATAGACCTTGTCGACCCGGCGGGCAATGAATCAACGGCGGACAATGGGGGACTATGCTATTCATTTAGTACGCCCGAGGAATTTGCCGGCTTCCATGTGCCGAGCATCTATTCCACTATTCAGGCGGCGATAGACGATGCCTCCGACGGCGANNGTAAGAAGCGAAAACGGGCCGGAAAACTGCACTATTGATTGCCAACAGCAGGGTCGCGGATTCAATTTCCATAGCGGCGAAGACCAGAACACCGTTCTGGATGGTTTCACCATCACCAACGGCAACCCCGGCAGATACGGCGGCGCGATCAGGTGCACCGCAAGCAGTCCGACAATTAAGAACTGTATCATTGTCGCAAATGTAGCCAGTGACTACGGCGGCGGCATGTATAACTGCTACAAAAGTAACCCCACTGTCATCAACTGCGTGTTCAAGGCAAATTCTTCAGAATCCACCTGCGTCTTGGGCAACGGCGGCGGAATGTCCAATGGCGTGGGCAGCAATCCTGTTCTGATTGACTGCAACTTCACCAACAACATTGCCAGCTACAGCGGCGGAGCGATGCAGAACAGCCAAGACAGCAGTCCCACCATTACAAGGTGCATTTTCCGCCATAACTCCGCAAGATGGTCCGGCGGCGCAATATTCAGCAGCGACCGCTGTAGTCCTGTCATAATGGCCTCTACTTTCGCCTGGAACTGGGCCCAAGATGGCGGAGGCGGGATGTGTGACTACTACAACAGCAATGCCAAAATCACCAACTGCATCTTCAGCGACAACTCCACGTCGGCTAACGGCGGGGCGATGAAAAACTACGAAAGCACCCTAACGCTGACCAACTGCACCTTCAGCGGGAACTGGGCGGAATCCTCC
This sequence comes from Planctomycetota bacterium, assembly GCA_017885385.1. Classification (GTDB taxonomy): domain Bacteria; phylum Planctomycetota; class Phycisphaerae; order Sedimentisphaerales; family Anaerobacaceae; genus JAFNGF01. The sequence goes on along the minus strand of JAFNGF010000430.1, from coordinate 6,817 downwards.
GGCGGCGGAATATGGAACGGGCCCGGCAGCAGTGTGAGTTTGGATAACTCCATTCTGTGGGACAACGGTGACAGCAACGGAGTACACGAAGCCGCCCAGATTATGGATACGCAAGCCGATAAAACCTCGACCATCAGCTATTGCTGTATTGCCGGCTGGACCGGCACATTGAGCGGGACGGGCATCATCTCCACCGACCCGCGTTTTGTCGATCCTGAGAACGGCGACTATCACTTAAAAAGCGAAGGCTGGCGCTGGGATACCCATCGCAAACGCTGGCACTATGATGCGATAACCAGCCCATGTATTGACGCAGGTAATCCCGGTTGGCCGTTGGAGGATGAGCCGGTAGCTGTGCCCGACGATCCGGATAACATATATGCAATCAATCTGCGGATCAATATGGGCGCGTATGGCGGCACCGCCGAGGCAAGTATGCCTCCACACCATGCGACAGTTCTGGCCGACATTACCAACGACGGCTTTGTCACGGCAAGAGATTTCTCAGCTCAAGCTCGATTGTGGATGGCAAAGGGCGACAATCTGCCCGCCGACCTGAATCGCGATAAGCTGGTGGACATAGCAGACCTTGTGCTGCTAACAAAAGACTGGCTAAAGTATCGCTCGGGCGCGTCGCCGGTAGTTAGTATTATTAGCCCGTCTGACGGCGCCTTGTTGCAGAGACGCCAGGGCGACTCGATTGAAATTCAGGTGGATGCCTGGGACTTTGACGGCGCCGTGCTCAAGGTGGAATTCTTTGCCGATTCTACACAAATAGGTGAAGATGTTGACGGCTCCGACGGCTGGAAAATCGATTGGTGGGACTTTACCACGGGCAGCTTTTCCATCACGGCCAGAGCGACGGATAATAGTGGGGTGACGACAGTCTCACTGCCGGTGGTAATCAGCGTGATACCGCCGCGATGAGAAACGACAGACGACAGGAGAAAGAGCCACAGAGGACACAGAAGGGGTTAGCGGATTAGCTGGTAGGTGGTAGGGTGCGATGGAATCGCACCGATTATGTGGCAATATGGAAATGGTGCGAAATATCGCACCCTACTAATTCATAGCTCTCTTTCGACTACGGTCAGGACGGCGTCTGTGGCAAACCACAGATTTCACAGATTCCACAGAGATAAAAAAACAGAATACTTGCTCTGTGTTCTCTGTGGTCTCCCCGAGCAGGGGGGCTGATCGCCCTGTGGCAAAAAAAAGAGCCCCGGATGCTGGACAAGAATCAGGACAGCCAAAAGTGCCAAAAACACAAGCCAGCGCAGATAAGATTATCCGCACCGGGCCTTATCCGGAGTTTACGCTGACGGCGGTTTTAGTCGGCTACGCACTAGGGGTGGTTATTACCCTAAGTATCGGCTATGCCTGCTTGATACTGGGTTTTTCCATCGAAGGCTCAGAGGTCGCCGCCATACTGGGCTTTGGGATACTGCGGGGGATCATGGGGCGAACCAGCCTCATCGAAAATAACATAAATCAGACCATCGCCAACACCGTTAACGCCTCATCCGCGGGCATGATGTTTACGGTGCCGGCACTTTTTATTCTGGGCCAAACGCAGTTCAATGCCGGTTTGATGATATTAGGCTGCATCGCGGGTGGCGTCTTAGGTGTCGCCTTCATTATCCCGCTGCGAAAACAAATGATAGAGTACGAACGCCTGTCCTTTCCGGGCGGAGTGGCGGTCGCTACAATTCTCAAATCTCCAGGGGCGGGCATTTGTAAGGCCGTGCTGTTACTTGTGGGAATGGCTATCAGCGGCGGCGTCCATTTTGTAAGCCAGAAGCTCGGCTTGGAGCAGCTGGATGTGGGCGGCCTTATCGGGATGCCAGGTTATATGAACGGCATCTGGTATGTTTCTTTGATGACGGTTGGTGTGGGTTTCATCGCCGGAAGGGGCGGCTTTTGCTTTATTATCGGGGGCTTTGTCTGCTATTGGATTTTGGCGCCGCTGCTTGCCGCAATGCAGCTCCTACCCTCGGCGTCCGCCGCCGGCGGACTGGAAGCCGTCAAACAAACGATGCCCGATTATTTACGGCTGACTCTATTTAGGCCCGTGGGCATCGGTATGCTTATTGGTGGGGCACTATCCGGCATCGTCTTGGCGCTGCCTTTGATTGTTAGTGCCATTCGCAGCATGCACACGGCGGCAAGGCTGAAAAGCCCGCTCTCAAAAGATGAAATGCCCATCGGTTTACTATACATAGGCATCGCGTGCTCGGCGGCGCTTCTGTTTGTGGTTTCGCTGCTATCGGTCAAAGAGATGAGCCTGCTGCGAGGAGGACTGATGGCGCTTGCCGGCACGGTCTGGATCTGGATTTCGGGCGTCATCCTATCAGAGTGCATCGGGCGAACAAACTGGTCGCCGCTTAGCGGAATGACGCTTGTCGGGGTCACTATCCTGCTTGCCATAAGCAGCGGTCTTGGCGACGCCGCAGCTACCATTTCATCGGTGATGGTAGGGGCTGCCGCGTGCGTAGCAATGGCCCAGGCGACCGACCTGATGCTCGACCTTAAAACCGGATACCTTATAGGCGCCTCGCCGAAAAAGCAGCAGATATGCCAGTTCTTGTCCATCTGGCCGGGCCCTATTTTGGTTATGGGGCTGATTTTTGTGCTGCACAAAGCGTACGGGCTTGGCAGCGACCGTCTGCCTGCCCCGCAGGCCAGTGCCCTTGCCGAGACGATGCAGGCCATTTTAGGCGGGCAGGTACCCTTGCAGAAGTATATCGCCGGTGCAGGACTGGGAGCGCTGCTCAGCGCAAGCGGTATCGGCGGACTGGGTATCCTGGTGGGACTCGGCTTTTATCTGCCGTTCGATATTGTCCTGACCTATAGCGTCGGAACGGCGTTGCGGCTGCTGACGGACCGGGTAAAAGGGCAGCGGTTCAGTGAAGAGGTGGGAATTCCCGTAGCCGCCGGCTTGATTGTGGGAGAAGCTTTGGTCGGAGTCGGCTTTGCCATGTATTTCGTTATCAAAGGCGCTATGAGCGGTTAAAAGGACTAACTGCAGAGCACGCAGAGCCGTTCAGGTCCGGCAGGGCCGGTCCTGCCGGCCCTGACGGGAGCGCTGAGCCTAAGAGTATCAAGAGCATTTTCTCTGCGGGCTCCGCGGTCTCAGCGGTAAAACAGCTTAGGAGCTACGTGCTATGAAGCAGCTTGGATATGCGATGATAACTTTGGGTTTTTTGGCTGGTGCTCTAACAGCAGTAGTAGATAAAGATGTGGTTCAGTGGCGATATTTTGCCGGGGCACTTATTGTCGGTGTTGTTGGCATTGTGCTGGTTCGGATCGCTGGCGCCAGAGGCAGCCTTGCGGAAGAGAAGCTCACTTATAATATGCAGGCTATCGAGACGAGTCTCGCGCAGATAGTCGAGAAGATTAGTCGGCTCAATGCCCAAAAGCAATCCGTTGATATTTACGACATTCGGCATCGAATTGATGAGCTTTTTCCCGGCGACTTGAGCAGTTTTGTCCAGGCCCGCCACAGCATTGCGCATGTGCATGGCCTACAGGCCTACGCCGATGTGATGAGCTGTTTCGCCGCGGGTGAGCGGTATCTGGCCCGCGTCTGGTCAGCCTCAGCGGATGGTTACGTCGACGAGGTAAATACCTATCTGGATAAAGCCCAGAGCCAGTTCGTTGAAAGTCTACAGCGGATACGTCGCTTGCAGCAAAATATTTAGCCTCCCAATTTATTGGGGGTTCAAACCTGCAATTGGGTCGTCATTTTTTTACCGCAGAGTCCGCAGAGTCCGCAGAGGTCGCGGAGAGAACATTATTCATTATCTTAATCTCTGCGCCCTCATCGCTCTCTGCGGTAAACCCTCGCCGCGTGCGGTGCGGTAGAGCCAGTAAGCGACGCCGAGCAATAAGATCGTGCCGAGTACGGCGCCGACCGGCAGTGTGAATGGCAGCTCTATGCCAAGCAGACTCAGCATCTTAACCAGCAGGTCATCTATGTAAACAAGGGGCAAAGTGATGTCGATTTGCTTGAGCAGGATTATCGGTATGGCTAAAAGAATGCCCATCAGGGCTTCGCCGGTAATAAAGCCGGAAGCTAACAACAGGCCGTTGCGACTCGATTCTTCGACCCGGTCCNNGACAACTCCAGCGGCAGATAGAAACCAATGGCAACAGCCAGGACCGGCGTACGAAACGTGCTACCTTTCTTCTGTAGATACAAATCAAGAGCTATCACGCCCACCGCCACTGCCATTCCTATAAAGATGAAATTCCACGGCAGCTCCCCTTTGAAAACGCCCTGTGCTACGGAGGCCATAAGATTTGCCTGCGGAGCTGATAGGGCCTTCGGCCCGGCGCCTGGTTGGCCGGCAAAACCGTAAGCGTTCTGCAGCAGCGTCATCACCGGCGCCAGCACCAGTGCGCCGGCTATCGTCCCGGCAAGGTTCACTAACTGCTGCTTCCAGGGAGTCGCCCCCAGGATATAGCCGGTTTTGAGGTCCTGCATATTGTCACCGGCTATGGCTGCGGCACAGCATATCACACTGCCAACTATTATGGCTGCTGCCGGCCCGTTCGGGGCGTCCTTGCCCATCAGCAAAAGTAAAAGCAGCGACGAGGTCAGAACCGTTGCTATCGTAACGCCGGATATGGGATTATTGGAGGAACCTACCAGTCCTGCCATATACCCGGCCACAGCAGAAAATATAAAGCCCGCTAATATCATTATCACCGCCATTGCAGCGGATACGTGTATATCGCCGACAAATGCTTGATACAACAGGAATAAAGGCACAACCGAAGCGGCAATTGAAGCCAGAACCCACTTCATTGGTATGTCTTTTTCCGTCCTGGCAATTTTAGTCAAACCTTTGTAGGCGGCTAATCCGCCGGTTATCCCGCTCAACAGAGACTTACGAATATGAAAGATTGTCCATAACCCACCAATGAGCATCGCTCCGACACCGATATATCGTGTCAGCTTCGACCATATCCTCGATGCGTATTCCATCGCCCCGACAGGTTTGCCCAGGAGGGCCTTCACGTCGGCGTTGTGTTTTTCCGCTTTTTCGATATCAAGCGCCGGCGCATTTGGCTCAACGGTCTTGTATTCCAGAGTAAAAATGTTCCATTCGTCTGGATTAGCAGCTTCGCTCTTTAGCTCGTACACCGGCCATTCGTTTTGGCTGGCCACGATGGGCATTGCTCCAAACCAATTGGCCGCACCGCCGAGCAAAATCAGAACCGCGATGTTTAGCCCTACAATATAGCCAACCGATAATAGAGCCGGGCTGAGATTCGACCCGAAATATGCTATCGAGCCGCCGAGGCGTCTTGCGCCCTCCACTACCTCCGGCCACAGACCCAGCGCGCCGGCGCCGGCTTTGAACAGGCCGCTGGCAACTGCGGCTTGGGCAATGCACCAGACACCGTGGCCGCCTTCTTGACCGGTCTTCAGGACTTCGGCTGTTGCTATACCTTCGGGATAGCTGAGCTTTTTCTCAACGATGAGCGACCGCCGCAGCGGTATCGTAAATAGCACGCCCAGTGCGCCGCCGAAAACAGCGATGATGGTAACCCATCCGTAGCTGAAGCTATCCCAGGCGCCTAATAAAATCATCGCCGGCAGTGTAAATATCGCCCCCGCAGCTATTGCTTCGCCTGACGATGCCGCCGTCTGAGCGTTATTATTTTCGAGGATGTTGTTTTTTCGGAACAGCCTCAGCACGCCCATCGAGAGGACCGACGCTGGTATCGAGGCCGAGACCGTCATTCCCGCAAACAGCCCCAGATAGGCGTTTGCCGCCCCCAAAATCATCGAGAGCACCATCCCCAAAATAAATGCCTTGATAGTGATCTCAGGCAGCGAGTTTTCCTGTAAATCCATTATGCACCTGTGCAACGATTAGTTAAAGCCCCGCAATAAACCCATCCCTTCGGCACGGTCAGGGCAAGCTCTAAGCCGGGTCGAAGGATTGCGGGGTCGCGCGTCATTGCGAGCGAAGCGAAGCAATCTCTTTTTGACAATTCATTTTACAAACTGCTCGACGAAATATTTCGGCGTCAGAGCTTCTCCGGTTGCACGTTCAATCATCCCGTTCCAACGGTAGACTGCTCCGGGCTGAAAAACCTTGTCGTCCAAAAACCTTCCCACATTTTTCTGGCCAACGTAACTCACGCTGCCGTCAGATTCAAGTCCTAAAACTTCGCGGACCAGATGATGGTGCAGTTGCGAGGCTAATAGCTCGCCCAGCATATAGTTATGATAGTAACACGGCGCGATAGTAAAATGAATCTTGGCGGCCCAATCCGGCTCATTGCGGCCGGCCGGCTTTTTGACAAACTGGTATTTCTCGACCAATTTCCACCAGAGCGAATTCAGGTCCTGATCGGGATTTGCGTAAAGCTGCTTCTCAAATTCGTACATAACCATTGCCCAGCGGGCGAAGATTAGTTGTTTGAGCTGCGCATACTTTGGGCTTACCTTTGCAATTTCCGCCCGCTGCTGGTCCGACAGGCGAAGCATCTGCTGCATCCAGAGCGGGTTGCGGCTGAGCCTGCCAAAAAACATGGCAATCGCTTCTGTTGTAAATGAGTGCGCTGGTCTTCTTAGTAGAAACGGCGCATCGAGGTCGTGGTATTTATCGTAAAGGCCGTGTCCCAATTCGTGCAGGATTGTTTCCATCCAGTATTCGTTGTTCTTAAGGTTGCATAGAATGCGCACGTCACCTTCCCGATCTATATCTGTGCTGAAGGCGTGCGGGTTTTTGCCTTGCCGCTCGTACAGGTCGCTGCGGGCAAGAATTGAATCTACCTGCAGACCTATGCCGGCATAAAA
>JAFNGF010000429.1 GCA_017885385.1 Planctomycetota bacterium | reverse complement strand
ATACACCCTGGCCGATGTGGCCGAGGATTATGCGAACATCGTCCTCTCACGAAGAGGGTTGTGAGCGGTTGTGGGGCGTGATGACCAAGAACTTCTCGGGCCATGAAACACGTGTCGGAGAATTGCACTGCTGTCAGGTGGAGTGGATAAGAATGGGCGACAACTGGAGGATAAGGGAGTTGCCGGGCACCGATTTTGTTATCAAGGCGGACATTGTGCTTTTAGCCCTGGGTTTCTTGCATGTTGAGAATGAAGGTCTTGTAAAGCAGCTTGGCTTGCAGCTAGACGAGAGAGGTAATGTGGCGGTAAACAATTTTCAGAGCAGTGAGCCGTGGGTGTTTGCGGCGGGTGACGCAATCAGCGGCGCCTCGCTGGTGGCCAGTGCGATTAACAGCGGACGAGAGGCCGCGGCGGCCATCGACCAGTGGCTCACAAAAAAGGGTAATCCGCCGATCCGTGTGGCGGATTAAGCTCGAGGGTTCCTGCAAAGCGGGGTCCCAAAATAATCTGCTCAGAATGTGAAGAGTTTATAGGATGCGTTAATGCCGAGACGCAAGGACATCCACAAGATATTAATTATAGGCTCGGGGCCGATCGTTATAGGACAGGCATGCGAATTTGATTACTCCGGCGTGCAAGCCTGCAAGGTCCTAAGAAAAGAGGGCTTCAAGGTAATTCTCATAAACAGCAATCCTGCGACAATAATGACCGATCCGGAGACGGCGGATAGAACGTACATTGAGCCGATCACGCCTGAGATAGTCGAGCAGATAATTCGCAGGGAAAGGCCGGATAGTTTACTGCCGACCCTCGGCGGACAGACAGGTTTGAATATTGCGGTTGCACTGGCGGAAAAGGGAATACTGAAGAAGTACAATGTCCGCCTGGTCGGGGCAAGTTTGAGGGCGATAAAAAGAGCGGAGGAAAGAGACCTGTTCAAGAAAACAATGCAGCAGTGCGGACTGGCTGTGCCTAAGAGCGGGTACGCACACTGCTGGGAAGAAGCGAAAGAAATCATTAAATCCGTTGGTTTTCCTGTCATTATTCGTCCTTCCTACACATTAGGCGGCACGGGAGGAAATATTGCCTACAACGCTGAAGAATATGAGCGATACGTGCACTGGGGGCTGAGTTTGAGTCCCAAAAGTGAGGTACTAATTGAAGAGTCCGTTGCAGGGTGGAAGGAATATGAGCTGGAGGTAATGAGAGATAAAAAGGACAATGTAGTTATTGTTTGTCCGATTGAGAATCTTGACCCGATGGGGATTCATACAGGTGACAGCATCACGGTTGCGCCCGCGCAGACGCTGACTGATAAAGAGTATCAGATAATGCGCGATGCGGCGATTAAGATTATGCGGGCCATCGGGGTAGAAACAGGCGGCTCAAATATACAATTCGCGGTTAATCCGGACAATGGCAAGCTTTACGTGATAGAGATGAATCCGAGGGTTTCGCGGAGCTCAGCACTTGCATCCAAGGCGACGGGCTTCCCAATCGCCAAGATTGCTTCGCTTTTAGCGGTGGGATATACACTTGATGAGATTCCGAATGATATAACCAGGAAGACGCCCGCCTGTTTTGAGCCCACCATCGATTACTGCGTCGTTAAATGGCCGCGCTTTACGTTCGAGAAATTCCCTAAAGCTGACCCTCTGCTGACGGTGCAGATGAAATCCGTGGGGGAGGCAATGGCCATCGGCAGAACATTCAAAGAAGCGCTGCAAAAGGCCATAAGGTCGCTTGAGATAGACCGGTATTCGCTGGACAACAAACATATTGACAAAGGATTATCTATACATCGGCTCAAGGAAAAACTGCTAAAGAATTGCTGGGACAGGATATGGTATATTGCGGAGGCATTTAGGAGAAAAATGCCGGTCGATGAAGTTTACGGTCTTACCAGGATTGATCCGTGGTTTTTGAACAACATAAAAGATATTGTCAAGCTTGAAGAGAAAATACGATCCCTTGGCTGGGAAAATATCAGCCGCAATGTGATGCAGAAGGCCAAGGAATACGGCTTCAGTGACAAGTATCTGGCGTCACTGTTGGGGGTGAAAGAGCACCAGGTGCGCAAAAGCCGGCAAAAGCTTGGTATAAATGCCGTCTACAAGACTGTTGATACTTGCGGGGCGGAGTTTGAAGCGACCACGCCGTATCTTTACTCAACCTACGAAAAGGATTGTGAGGCAAATCCGAGTCGTAGACGCAAGATTGTCATTCTTGGCAGCGGGCCTAACCGCATCGGTCAGGGAATCGAGTTTGATTATTGCTGTGTGCACGCGGCGTTTGCGCTGAGGGAAATTGGTATCGAATCGATAATGGTAAACTGTAACCCTGAGACCGTGAGCACCGACTACGACACTTCAGACCGGCTTTATTTTGAGCCGCTGACATTTGAGGATGTTATGTCTATAGTGGAAAAGGAAAGCCCAGAAGGGGTGATTGTGCAATTCGGGGGGCAAACGCCTTTGAAATTAGCTGAGCCTCTGGAAAAAGCTGGAGTGAGAATAATCGGCACTTCGCCGGACAGCATCGGCATAGCAGAAGATCGGGAGCAATTCAACAAGCTCGTAGAGAAGCTAAAGCTGCTTCAGCCGGCCAGCGGGACAGCGACGACGTATAAACAGGCACTGAAGATCGCAGACAAACTTGGCTATCCGCTGCTGATTCGGCCGTCATTTGTGCTGGGTGGGCGAGCGATGGAAATTGTTTATGATGAGCAGGGGTTGGAAGCGTGCGTAGCCAAAGCCATTGAGGTTTCTGCCGGGCATCCAGTTTTGATTGACAAGTTTATTGATGACGCAACGGAATTGGATGTCGATGCTGTTTGTGATGGTAGAAAGATTGTAATCGGGGGAGTAATGGAGCATATCGAGGAGGCGGGCATTCATTCGGGCGATAGCGCGTGCACTTTGCCGCCGGTTTCGCTGGACAGAAAAATCCTGCAAGAAGTTAAAAAACAGACGAAAATGCTGGCACTGGAATTAAAGGTAAAGGGGCTTATAAATATCCAGTTTGCGGTAAAAGATGGCCAGATATATATTCTTGAGGTTAACCCAAGGGCATCGCGAACAGTTCCTTTTGTGAGTAAATCCATTGGTGTTCCTCTTGCAAAGCTGGCAGCCAAAGTGATGACGGGGATGACACTGGATGAGCTGAAATTTACAAAAGAGGTGCAGCGGAGTCACTTTGCGGTGAAAGAGGCGGTATTTCCGTTCTTGAAATTTCCCGGCACAGATACAATTCTGGGCCCGGAAATGCTTTCGACCGGCGAGGTGATGGGGATATCAGATGATTTCGGCATTGCGTATGCCAAATCGCAGATAGCTGCTGGCAACAGTCTGCCGACCGCAGGTAATGTGTTTTTCAGTGTTAAAGATGATGACAAGCCCCGGGCGGTTGAGGTCGCGCGCAAGCTGCACAAGATGGGGTTTAAGATTCTCGCCACAAAGGGAACATGTATTGCGTTTATCAATAACAATATTCCATCGGAGTTTGTGCTGAAAATTCCGGAAGGTCGCCCACATGTCGTCGATTACATAATAAACGGCAGGATTGACCTGATTATAAATACAACCGTCGGCAAGCAGGCAATAATGGATTCTTTTTCGATAAGAAGAACTGCGCTGGAGAGACAAGTTCCATACGTGACGACAATAAGAGGCGCTGCGGCGGTGGCAAAAGCGATTGAAGCACTGAAGGAAAGAAAGGTCAATGTCAAACCCATTCAGCTGTACTATCGGCGGAAAGGAAACTAAGAAGTGAAGGCGGTTTTGCTACTTGAGGATGGGACGGTTTTTGAAGGCAGGTCGTTTGGTGCCAGAGGGCAAAAGTGCGGCGAGGTCGTGTTCAATACAAGCATGACCGGCTACCAAGAAATACTAACCGACCCATCGTACAATGAGCAGATAATTACGATGACGTATCCGCTGATCGGCAATGTTGGGACCAACAAAGCCGACTGGGAATCGAGGAAGGTTTTTGCCCGTGGTCTTGTTGTAAAAGAAAACTGCGACTATCCGAGCAACTGGCGGAACACCGAATTACTAAGCAGGCTCTTAAATCGTAACGGCGTTGTTGGCCTTGAAGGTATTGACACAAGAAAGCTGGCAAAGCATATCCGCACTCGCGGAGCGATGAAGGGTATCATTTCGTCGACCGAACTTAGCATTGCGAAGCTCAAGGAAAAACTAAAGGAGTATCCCGGTCTTGTGGGAAGGGACATCGTAAAAGATGTAACGATTAAAAAACCATACGTCTGGGATAAAGGTGTGATTAATGTGCTCGGGCGCAACCAAGTGACATGCGAAAAACAATACAAGGTTGTGGCTTTTGATTATGGGATAAAGCAGAATATCCTTCGGCTGCTCTGCTCGCACGGCTGTGGTGTTTATGTTGTGCCGGCGGATACGCCCCCCAAAGAGGTTTTTGCGAGAAAGCCGGATGGGGTATTTTTGAGCAATGGCCCCGGGGACCCGGCTGCCGTGAAATATGCGATTGAAACCGTCAAAGAACTGCTGGGCGCAGTGCCAATATTCGGAATTTGCCTGGGGCATCAGATTCTGGCTCTTGCACTTGGGGCAAAGACATACAAACTAAAATTCGGGCACAGAGGCGCAAATCAGCCGGTCAAAAATCTCAGGACAGAAAAGATTGAGATAACCAGCCAGAATCATGGTTTCTGTGTGGATATTGATTCGGTAGATAAAAGAGAGGTTGAGTTAACGCATATAAACCTCAACGATAATACGTTGGAAGGCATCCGGTGCAAGAAGCTGCCTGCTTTTTCGGTGCAGTATCATCCGGAGGCGTCACCTGGTCCTCACGATTCGAATTACCTGTTTGCAACTTTCACCAAATTAATGGATCACCATCGAGGCAAAGTAAAAACATGGTAAACAGGACTGTTTTATGATTGTTGTTATAGATTATAACGTTGGCAACGTCAGAAGTGTGTGTAACGCATTTCGCAGTATTGGCTGTGAGATAAAGCTGAGCCGGGAACCCGCAGCCGTCGAGGCCGCTGCCGGGCACTCAGATTTCAAGACGAGGCGGCAATCGTACCTGGCCGCCGCAGACGATTTGAAGGAACGCGTGCGGTGCAAATATTAATCAGCTATTAACTCTTTGCTCTTTAACGAGTTAATATTCTGATTTTCGTCAGCGATAAATCCGAATGTCTGTGATTCGCGTTTCAGTTTTGCTTAGAAGCTCTTGAACTTGACAGTCTCTGGCGTAGACGAGCCAGAAGCATGGGGTCAGCGCTCTGGGTTTGCAACGATTCATCTCCAGGTCCTAATAGCGGGGGCAAGAAGATAGGATTTCTGAGCAAGGGTTGGCGATTTGCTCAGCCCAGTATACAATATCTGGCCAACTATTGTCACCCATCAGATGAGTGTTTTTGAAGAGGCAAATAAAGCAGAAAGGGACCAGTTATGGCTACGTTCATTTCCTTAGTAAATTTCACGGAACAAGGCATTGGCAATTTCAAGGATTCTCCTGAAAGGGCGGCTAAGTTTAAGTCTATGGCCGAAAAGGTAAGAGTAACGCTCAAAGAAGTCTATTGGACCATGGGAGCTCATGATGCCGTGCTCATCTTAGAAGCTCCAGATGATGAAGCAGTGGCCGCGGCGCTTCTGGGTTTGGGCTCGCTTGGGAATGTAAGGACACAGACTTTGCGGGCCTTTAATTCATCGGAGATAAAAGAGATTATTTCCAAGGTGCCAAAAGTTAAGTAGTAAGAAGAGATCACGGGGTTTTGAGCATTTTAGGGCTGCCAAGTGGACTGTGCAGGATTTGTATTGCCCTGATGTGTAGATGTCTGTTTCGATGGCTTATCAAACTTGTACTAGCAGCTGACTTTTTACCTTTGGCAGATAGTTGAAATCGTATCTTGCTGAAAAGAAATTGCATTGAACACTGTAATACCCGCAGCAACCAAATCTGCTGTGGCGGTAATGGCAGCGGTGCACAAAACATGTGTGACTGTCCAGCACAAAGCGGTTACCTCTGCTATGATATGGGCCATCGTGGAAGGTGTAAGAGCTGTACGAAAGTATCGAGTTCGATAAAGTGCTCAAATGTAGCCGGAGGATGTCCCGACATGGGATGGTAATATTTTTGCAATGAGCAAGGGCTTTCAAAAGATAAGGAGAAATAGAGATGAAGCGGCTGAGAGTAATTCCAGTGTTTATATTGGCGGCTATTGTCTCCGTTGGGTCAAACCTATCAGCTCAGGAGCTGGTTCAGGGGGAAACCATGGCCAGCAAGGCTCTTCAAGCGGCAGATGCTAACGAGGAAAGCATTACATATGTGGTGTTGAAGTATAAGAAGCTTCCGTCCGGTCTAGAATATAAGATTATGCACAAACCGACAATTGCCAAGCTAATCAAAGGTATCCACAATTGCAAAAAAGGCAACCCGGTAAATGCGCAACTGCTTTCGGAACTGGAGTTTTACTTGAAAGATGGCGGTATGATTTCGATTCCAATCTGCTTCAGCCACGTGACCCCCCTCAAATATGTAGGGATGGACTTTTCAATTCCAGGAGACTACTTGCGCATGCTTATGGAGTTGTTGGGAGCTCGGCTTGTTTACGCAGAAAACCGGACTATGTCCACAGGTTTTTATGAGAACGAGGTCAGATCTTGTCGCCTGACAACCGGCGCATCTCTCTTAGCAGCAGACCTTTGGGGTGATATGCTGCGAGAGTATGCTGGAAAGCCACTCGAAAGTCATACTGAGAAGTTGCTAGTCTGGCGGCTATACATAAACCGGATAGATCGTCTTAGGAGAGCAAAAGAGTATGATGAGGCAGTGGAGTGTGTCGAATCCTTTTATGGCACATTTAAGTACGACAGCGAGTTTTTTTTCGATGGTAAGAGAGCTAGGGGTCAAGTTGTAAGAGAGCTACGCGACATATACCTGTCTCGAATCGCTGCTGAAAGACAAAGAGAAAAGCAGAGTAAAGATGCTGAGCCTGGGAAAGATCATAAATCAAAGGTTACAGGTTCTAACTAACACCAACGATATCTGAAACCAAAGGGTTGATCGATTCTTGTATGCCAATCAGGCAGTTTTAGTTGCTTGAGGCAGTTACACTGAGGGAATTTTCGATGAAGAGGCTAAGTCAGTTCGTTTCGATTTTTTTCGCCAAGAAAACCAGAGTTGTTATACCGAGCTATTATTGTGATTGTTGTGAAGGGCTCTGGATACATAACGGAAACGGAAAATGGAATCCTTACGCCATTGCTGACCAAGTCAGACAGCCTTAGTCGATGAAAAGGGCAACGTAATCTCCACCAGCGGTCCGCTACTTTTGAAGGATCTGAATCCCAACGAGCTTGATTATGATAATTACTGGGACGAGGATATTAAGGCACATTTACATGAATTTGTGCTGTTATCGAAGGCTGAATACGAAGAGCTTCTTAAAAGAACCGGGTTCTTTATTCAGGAAACACAACGTTCTATCTTTGATGAGCTGAATCGCCGTAAAATCGTTCATGAAAAGAAAAAGGAAAAATAGATTTGAGACCCCCGCCGGCTGGCCAATGGAGTAGTGTTGGAAGGCAGGCCAAGAGATGGTCAGTGCAGAAAGGATTGAGTCCTATTCACTACAAATCATGGCTGCTGAAGAAAGGTGTGTCGGAGGCCATCTGACGACTACAAGTCTCTGAGTAGGCGCTCAACGTTGACACACTTCGAGAACTCAGAATAGAACTGCTCGATTTCTGCCATTGCCTCAAGTTGGTTGATATGTTCCATGCTGATTTGTTTGCGTTCCTTGATAGACTTTGTTCCATCCTGAATTATACCAATTGCATTTAATAATANNATTAAATAAATGCAATTGGTATTACTCGCCAATAATCGCCTAACAAACCGTAGGCCCATCGCAACACGTCCTCGAAGGTCCTGAAAACTTGGGTGTTGGGTTCGCAGATATATGCGAGCCTTTCAACCAGCGCATCATACGTTTGAAGATCAGTCCATGCTGTTAGAATCTTGCGGTGTAGGTCGAAATGTTCTTCCTTTCCGACTTCTGGTAATCCCCACATGCCACCGCATTCCTCAAGCACCTTCGAAGCAACCAAGAAGCCTGGCAGAGAGAGAACCCATGTTTTGTAGGCTTCCCTTGCCGTGAACTTGAGCAAACCATAATCCCAAAGAGTGTGGGCAGCAAAACGGGTATTCGTGAAACAGCGGACTACACCGGTTTGAGTTTTCTTAAAGTCCAGAAATGTGAGCTGATCCCATATCTTTTCAATAAATTTGCTGATAATATCGTAGATTTGATAAGATCGCCGGTGGTAAATAAGAAGAAACAAAAGCAGCAAAGGCTGGAACTGAATTGGGGGAGTACCACTTCCGAGGGAATCGTGCCTTGTAGGGAAATAATAGCGAAGAGTACTATGGTCTTTATGAGCATGGCCCTGGATGAATATCTCCAAAGGTACCTGGTTTTCGATGCACCTGCACTCAATTCGCAGGCTTTCCAATGCTCTTTCAAGAATATCTAACTTATCTCGAAAGTTCTCACGTTCCGGTGAATCACCCTCTATATACACCCACCCTTCGATTAGTTGTTTGAGTTCCTCAAAATTCAGGTTGGACGGTTCTTCTCGCATAATGCCGATTCTTGGAAACCAAAGTTTATGTATAGTCGGTTTTGCAATAAAAAAGGGCACCGCTAAATCGTGTTCGTCTTAGGTCCGCCAAGACCCGTGAAGGACACGCAAGCGGCGCCCGTTTTGCCTGTAGGCAAACGAGCACCGACTTCTATGCGTCCTTCACTTTCGAGAACTTGGCGGTTTAAGACGAAACGCTAAAAGTTCAGTACTTAGAAATTATTTACTTGTTGCCTTTACAGAATTAAGGCGAGAGCCAACTTCAGCGTACATTATATCTTTTTTGCGCTGCCCAGCAAAGAAGTATGTCGCCAATTACCGCCTACAAAGCTCACTATTTGTCAAACAGCCATTGTGAGCCTAAGATATTTGCAATCGGAACCCGACTTGGCGCTGGTTGTCAATGCCTGGCCGAAGCTGCCAGAACGTACAAAGCAAGCAGTAATCAACGTGATCCGAAACGCCGTAACGTAGAAAAGCCCCTATCTGTTTTTGCAGGTAAATAACAGAGGCTTGGCGGAGCGTGTGGTGTCAAAACGGCGGTGCTTTTTTTATATGTACAAAAACTCCCCGGTGCTTTTTTTATATGCAAGAAAACTGTCCACCATCCAAGCTCCCATAGCCCACGTTTCACTGTTTTTTGACCAAATGGCTATAATGATGTGTCCAAGTTGTCTAAATTACCACCATCCTGCTTTCGCAGGTAAATAGCAGGATGCCGAACGGCTACACACGCGCATTGATAAACAATCAAAAACAATAGCAACGACTACGCGCACGCGCGCGAGAAAAGGTGACCCCACATTTTTGAGCCAAAAATGAGTTTTTCGCCACGTATACGCGCGCACGCGCGCGAGACAAACGAGGCATTGTAAGTGTATAATACTGGCAATCGGAACGACCGTCAGCAACGGGTTAAAACGGTACAGGCGGCGGTCCAAGGAGGGCCAAAGAAATAGGTTATCAATTGCTACACAAACCTACACTTTTGGCCCGGCCCGATGGTATGGTAGGACAATAATCGGGTGAGCCGGTTAGCTACCGGCTAAATGGTGCAGGGCAGATTGACGTTTTGTAGGTTCACCTGCTTTCCGTTAGTCAGCCCTGCACAGCCCGAAGAAAGACAGGTGAACCATGAAAACACCAAAAACCAGCAAGTCAGAAAAGCCCACTAATTCGACAGAGCGATTATCAAAACTAATTAAGAAGCTCAAAAGGCTCGAACAACGTGTCAAATACTACCAAGAACAATGGCCATACGGGGAGATAGACCATCGAGGGCTTAATACAGGCGCAGACAATTACTGGTCAGAAGAGGTACAGCCCTTTGTCGAAGCGATTGAACTGGACTTGGACGAGTTATGGGACTGCATCGTCTCTTTCACGAGACCAGAAGATAATTTTGGTGGGTATTACCCTCCCACCGGTACGCTTGCTCAGAATCTCAGCCATAATATCAAATACGTGCTCAGGTCAAGAAAGCTGAGTTGTGTTCACACGCTTATCCAGCACCTGAAGAAGATTCAACGGCGAATAGTAATCCAAACTGGGCAAGCAGAACCAGCAGAGCCAAAGCCGACAGAGGGCGGCGGCGGGGAAAAAGTGAACATAACGGAACTTTGGAAACAAATCGCAACGGAAGTGGAAGACCTCATAAGTCAAAATTCCTATGCCGTTGAGCGATTCAAAGAACAAATAAGAGTTTGTAACCGAGACTGGCAACCATACTGGCAGAGTCTGTGCGATGAACCGCCGCCTTATGACGACCCCACCGGAAAGAAAGCAAAGCCAGGTTATGAGTACGAACCTCATCTGCAATGCTGGTTTCCGAAAGACGTGAAAAGACCCCCTGACCCGACCGTAGGGGAATGTGAGGATAAATTACCGTACTACTATACGATCCTTGCCGTGATTTATGATTCTGTAAAGGGCAAGGTTGCGCCTTTTTTGCTTTGTGATGGGATTCTTGATTACACCGCTATCAAGTGGACGCAGTGTGCCGATAAGACCAGGGACCGTGATACACTCTATACAGCCATTAAGTGGATTAAAGCTGACTTAAAAGAGGAAGCCAAGTTGAGATTGGCAGAGCCAAAGCCGACAGAGGCCAACAACGACAAGACGAGACAACGTTCACAAAGGAAAAGACGGACACGTAAAAAACCCGAAATAGAACATTCACTGCCGCTTGCGTGGAAGAAGTGGGCGGACGTCTTTGGCGTAAGTGAAAATACACTGCGCAAATGGAGAAAAGACAAAAAATATCACTTCAATCCAGTAAGCAAGCGGCGATGGACTTTACCCAAAAACGAATTGCCCGCTGAATACCTTGAAAAATACCGGTCTCACACTTCTCAGACCCATACAAAAACGCAATAGAGCGCAATAGAGCGCAATCTTTTGACCATTTCCATTATTGATTTATTCTGGGGGTATGTTTGTTGACAACGAAAACACGTTCATATCGCTAAATAGATTAGCAAGGCATTTTGGCTTGCCAAAAGACTACTTGAGGGAACTTGCGGACAAAAGTTTAATCCCCTTCCTCAATGTGAAAGGCCACCGGCGTTTTAATCCTTCTGCTGTTCAGGTTGCGCTGGACAGATTCGCAGGGGAAAAGGTGGAGGAAACCGATGGCCGTTGACCGTAACACTACTGTCGAATCGCCGGTCGAACAATTATTGACCGCGAAGCAGCTTGGTGAAATCCTCGGCCTCGGACGCTCTAAAGTTTACCAGATGATGTCTGGGGGAATGTTGCCGCCGAGTATTGTTTTGGGCAGGGCACGGCGCTGGCGCTCATCGGTTGTTCAGCGGTGGATCGAGTTTGGATGTTGTTCGCTGGAGCGGTACTTGCTTTTGACGGGGAATAACAGATGAGCCAAAAGAAACCCTTACAGGACGACCAGTTTTTCAATCCTGATGACATTGCCCTGGCAATACTGCTTGATTATCTGCTCGACCTTGAGCCGGATGAAGCGCCGAGCAAAGAGAGTTTGAACAAGGGCAGATACACCCTTGCCTCTTGGCGACAGGACTTTTACCAGTGGACTGCCGGACGCTGGGAACGTGTCAGCGATTCAGAGATTGATTTGCGGATAACTAAACACCTGCAGGCGCACAATGAAGGGCTTGATGTTTCTATGGGACAGGCTCCGAGGGTTTCTATCCATAAGAATCTGGTAAGTAATGTCCGGCTTTGCCTGGCTGCGAGAGTGCTTAGACCCGAAACTTGCTCCCTTAACGTGTGGGATAACGTCCGGCAGGACGCAATTATCACGCTGTCGATGACGAATGGCCTGCTGGTGCTGCGACAGGACGGCCAGACGGAGCTAGTCCCGCACACCCCTGACTACTTTACATTCGTTCAATTGCCATACGGCTACAACGCGGATGCGGAGTGTCCTTTGTGGCAAGGTTTTCTCCGCGATGTGATGTTGAAAAGGGCGGACTACATTCTATTGTTGCAACAATGGCTTGGCTACCTTCTGCGCCCGGACTTGCGACTTCAGAAGTTTTTGCTGTGTGTGGGTGAAGGTGCAAACGGTAAAACCGTTTTTAGCGAAGTCGTTCAGTCCCTTGTCGGTATTGAGAATTGCAGCCAGGTCCCGATTGCGAGATTTGATAATCCCTTTGCTTTGATAGGGACGCTTGGCAAAATGCTTAATGTTACGACTGAAGGCGTCGGATTGATTGAGGAGCTGGCTGAAACTACGCTAAAGTCGTTCACGTCCGGCGACCGGATGACCTTCGAGCGAAAATTCAGGGATGCTGTTAGCGATATGCCTACGGCCAAAATAATGGTTGCAACGAACGACCTACCGCGTTTCAACGATAAAAGTCAGGCGATATGGCGGCGGATACTGCTTGTGCCTTTCGATAAAACAATAGCAGAGGACGAGCAGGTAGAGACACTGGCTGACGAACTCAAAGGAGAGCTGCCAGGCATACTCAACTGGGCATTAGAGGGTCTGAGAAACTTGAACGCCGCTGGTCGATTCACCGTGCCGGAAAATAGCAAAAGTATGCTTGAGCAATATCGGCAGGACGCGAATCCGGCGCGAGCGTTTCTGCTGGAGAATTATCAATCCACAACTAATGGCGAATGTATCTGTTGCGAAACATTGTATCAAGAGTATGCGAACTGGTGCAAAGACCGAAACTATCACCCGTTGGCAGATAGGTCTTTTGGTAAGGAAGTCCGGCGGGCTTTCCCTGCTATTGAACGCAAAAGAACAGGCGGACGTGCGGCAAGAAAATGGGCGTATGAAGGTTTGGTGTCCTCTGTGTCCCAAGTAGCTCCTATTTAAGCGCGCGAAAGATAAAAAGGTATATGTGTATATATAAATAAGCAATGCATAGGACGCACAGGACACAGGGGTTTTGATATGAGTGCGAAATTAGACTTTTGTGCGGGTTGTGGCGGTTGGATAGGGGCGGATACCGGAACGATGCGGCAGGGGCCGGATGGTGAAGCCGAGATAATCTGCGATGAATGCTTGGCGATTGAGCAAAACACCGATGGTTGCCTCGCAGAAACTGTCGGCCACGACTGCCAGAGCGGGATGCTGGACGATGGGTAAAAACAAAGTAAAAGTAACTGAGAATCAGCCAGGGATACTGCTATACCGGCCAGAGCATAAGTCGGGCGTGTTGGCGACGATAAAAGACTACTATCAGCGCCGTAAAAGGCAAGCTGGACGAGTCAGACAGCCCATAGGATCGCGCCACGTGGCCTGTAGCAGCGTCCCAGACGGCGCAGAATTGAAAATCCAGGCCGACTGGACTCCGGCAACAGGTCTTTTCAAAATTAAGCATAAAGGGGCTGTTTTTTGAGGTCAAAGCGTGAAAATGAATAGCACAGGCGATTTAACAAATCAGGCCCCTTTTCAATTATTGCTTACGCCCCGGCAGGCCGCCAAGACCTTGAGTATTTGCGAAAGAACCTTGTATGGTCTTACTAAGCGAGGCGAGGTTCCCGCGATTCGGATCGGGCGAGCCGTCCGGTACAGCGTGGACGATTTGAAAGACTGGATAAAAAAATCTTCAGAAAATGCTTGACATTTCGTCTGACACTTTATAAGCTGACGGTATGAAGACGAAAAAAATGGGAAGACCACCGTTACCGAAAGAGCAGGTCAGGAGCGTGAGAATCACTTTCCGCGTGACCGCTGCTCTGCGCAAGGCCCTGGAGAAAAGGGCGAAACAGGAAAGAGAATCTTTGGGCAAATACATAGCCGGTGTGCTGCAAAGCACAATTGAAAGGGGTGAGTGATATGGCCTCGATTTCACGAGACCCTAACGGGCGCAAGCGAATCCTTTTTGTGGCCGGGGACGGAAGCCGCAAGACAATTCGCCTGGGCAAGAGCAGTCTAAAGCAGGCCGAAGCCTTCAAGCTCAAGTTGGAGGCCCTTATTGCCGGTCGGATCACCGGAAGCATCGACAATGAGACGGCGCGCTGGGTTGCCGGATTGCCCGATGACATTCACGGCAAGCTGGTGGCCGCCGGGCTGGTGATGGCGCGGGCCGCAACCGTGAGCCTCACGCTGGGCCAATTCCTAAACGAGTACACCCAGGGCCGGTGTGATGTAAAACCGAATACGCAGTTTGTCTATGGCAGGACATGCAAGCACCTGATAGAGCACTTCGGCCCCGACAAGCTCCTGTCGGAGATCACGACGGGTGACGCCGACGCCTGGCGGCTCTATCTGGTCAAATACGGTTTGGCTGAAAACACGATCCGCCGGACGTGCGGGATTGCCCGGCAGTTTTTCCGGGCGGCCTGCCGGCGCAAGCTGATTGCCGACAATCCGTTTATCGAGCTTAAAGTTGGCGTACAAGGCAACAAGACCCGCGAATACTACCTGAGCCGCCAAGACGCCGAGAAGATTCTTGAGGCTTGCCCCGACAAACAGTGACGGCTCAGTTTTGCTCTGGCTCGCTATGGTGGGCTTCGGACACCAAGCGAGACGCTGCTGCTTAAGTGGGCCGACGTCGATTGGGACAAATGCCGGATGCTGGTCCATTCACCCAAAACCGAACATCACCCCGGCGGCGAGTCTCGGCTTGTGCCGATTTTACCAAAGTTATACCCGCATCTAATGGCGGCTTACGATGAGGCACAACCGGGAACCGAATACGTGATAACCCGCTACCACAAGTCCGGTTTGAACCTGCGGACGCAGCTCATGCGGATTCTTGCAAAGACAGGAATCAAACCCTGGCCGAAACTGTTTCAAAACCTGCGAAGCACGCGGGAGACGGAGTTAGTAGACCAGTGGCCGGAGCATGTTGCCTGTGCCTGGCTTGGCAACACGCGGGCGGTGGCACGGAAACATTATCTGCAAGTGACCGATGAACACTTTCAGCAGGCGGCGCAAAAAGCGGCGCAGTATCCTGCCGCAAGGAGCAGCAACGAGCAGAATGTCACCCCAGACAAAGACTTGGAAAACGCGGTTTTGCAGCTCGTTGCGGCTGAGTGCAAGTCAGTGCATAAACCCCCAATGGGCGGTATAGGACTTGAACCTACGACCTCCTGCGTGTCGAGCAGGCGCTCTAGCCACCTGAGCTAACCGCCCTCATCGTGCTCATACAGTATGGCTGACGGAAACCAGAAAATCAAGCGTTTTTGAACCAAACCGCGCAAAAAATCGCTGCCGGCCAACTATCGGAAATGTCTGACGTGCTTTGGGCTGACGGGCGTAAGTGCGGATAATTAAGTCGATGTAACCGTTCACAGCGGTAAATCAGCGTTTTTATGTCATTGCGAGGCCTTTAGGCCGAAGCAATCCTAAGGTCTCGTAGTGCTGAGATTGCCGCGCTCGGCTCTGCCTCGCTCGCAATGACGAAAACCGGCCAAAATTCGACATGTTACCCTGTGAACGGTTATGTCCAAAGATTGGTATGCAGAAACCTGCATACCCTACGGACTTGGGCTGACGGGCGTAAGTGCGGATAATTAAGTCGATGATAACAATTCTTCTGCCAACGATGGCGGGAACAAGCGCACTGACAGGTAGATTTGCCCATCCCTGACGATGCTTTTCAGTCCAGATTTCTCCTGATAACCGCTGCGGCTGAAAGTGTCCGCTGCACCCCGACTTGATCGGGGCTCTGGACCGTCATAGACATCTGAACACTCTTGCAGTCTCCATCAGCCGTGGGGGTCTTAACGAAACTCATCCAAGTGACGTTCTCGCAAAGAACATACTTATGCCCATTGGTTATTACGTAGAGCTTATTATCCGCGCTTGTATACTCGTAAGTAACAGGTTCATTCCCGTCAGCATCGGCCGTATAAAAACTGCATTGATTATTTGGGTCGAGGGGAGCAACCCAGTGCCCCGTCCGAAGCTGGCTGGTCATTCGACATAACGCCTGACGGGCATTGTTGATCGTCTTGAACATCTGCTCGTTTTGNNTTTATGATGGAGGCATTAAAGGCCACCGCCACCGCCGCAAGCAGTATGCCCGTTATCGCCAAAACAATCAGCACTTCAGCGATGGTAAAAGCGCGTTCGTATCTCGTATGTCGTATGCCGTATGTCGTAT
>JAFNGF010000428.1:4133-5826 GCA_017885385.1 Planctomycetota bacterium | reverse complement strand
ATAAATTTGACAGTTGTGACTCATTACCGACCATGGTAAGGGCAATTACATCATCCCCAGCTTTCAGGACAGTGTTTCCTTTGGGGATAATTACGTCTTCCCGTCTTAGTATGGTAAGTAATACAGAATTTTCTGGCCATTGGATGTCCTTCACCTGCCTATCTATCACAGGTGAATCCTTTGGTAAATCCATGCGCACAATCGCCACTTTGCCCTGTTTAAAACTCAAAAGAGAAACAAAATCCGNNCGGCTACCACATCTGCTCTGGCTGCACCGGCTTCTTCTAAAACCTGGGGATCACATCCGTCTCCTTTGATTACTACGACATCCAATTCCCTGGCTATCTCCTCGCAGACACTTTTATCTTTCTCAACGAGGCTGACGGCATGTTTACTCTGAAGGAGACGTTTGGCTAAAAAATAACCCACTTTGCCTCCACCCACAATTACTATATACATATTCTACCTCGGCGCTACAAGCCAAATTTATCCTTTATCTTCTCCAAACTCGCTACCTTAACCACGGCCATCAATGTATCCTTGCCCTTTAAGACAGTTTTGGACTCCGGGATCAACACGCCTTCCAATCTTCTTATTGCCACCACCAGGAATTCGCCAGGGACATTTATCTGATGAATAGTTTTGCCCACCAAATCGTTTTTCACCTCCATCTCAATGACTCCCAGCTCCTTGGTTTCAATTAAATAGCTTGAAAAACGGCTTTCAATGATCTTATCTCTGATCATAGCAGCAAAAAGGATAGTCCCGCTAATAATATCTAAACCCAAAGCAGAGTAGATATGCGCTCGCTGTGGGTCGTAAACACGGGCAATAACCTTGGGCACACTAAAGATTTTTTTTGCTACTTGTGCCGAAACGAGATTAGTATTGTCTCCATTGGTTACCGCACAGAAGGCGTCAGCTTCTTCAATACCCGCCTGCTTTAACAGATCCACATTAAAACCGTTGCCTACCACAGTCAGGCCGTTAAATGTGCCTCCCAGACGTTGGAAAGAGACTGGGTTCTTATCGATAATCACCACATCGTGACCTTCGCCGGCTAATAGCCTGGCTAACTCCGAACCAACCCTACCACAGCCCACTATTATCACATACATTCTGGCCCCTCCATAAACCCTTAGGTATCATAAACCTTTTAACCGACATTTGTTGAAGCCACTGATCAAAAATTGTAAGTCCTGAATCAAAAATCGTCAATCGGAAATTTTCAGGCTACATCCGCCAGTCCAAGCGAGTCGCCAAACTTTACTAATAGCGCCCGGCGAATATTCTTGTGCTGGGGCTTTATTAGCATCGGGTCCTGCGAGGCCAGCTCGAAAGCTTTTTTTCTTGCCATAACCAGCAAATCAAAGTCATCGATAATATTCGCGATCTTCAAATCCGGCAGCCCGTGCTGGCGGGTGCTGAAAAGCTCGCCCGGCCCTCGCAGCCGTAAATCGTGCTCAGCTATCTGGAAGCCATCGTTGCATTTGGTCATTACATCAAGTCTGCTTCTGGCTATGTCACTGTCACTTTCTGCGAACAAAAGACAATACGATTTGGCCTGTCCCCTTCCAATCCGTCCCCTCAATTGGTGCAGCTGAGCCAATCCGAACCTGTCCGCACCCTCTACAACCATTATCGTTGCGTTGGGAACGTCCACCCCCACCTCTACCACCACGGTAGAAACCAG
>JAFNGF010000428.1:0-4072 GCA_017885385.1 Planctomycetota bacterium | reverse complement strand
AAATACGCCTGTTTCTTCGCCCGTAACCGCTCACGGATGAACTGGTACGCCTTTTCGCGGTTCTGTGGAGCCACCCAGCGGGTAATCACGGCGCCTCTACCCGGCGGCGAGTGTTTGATGATAGACACATCCAAATCTCCGAAAGCTGTCATCGCCAGCGTGCGAGGGATAGGCGTAGCGGTCATAACCAGACAATGCGGAGTGGCCTGCTTGCGCAGCTCCGCCCGCTGATGCACTCCGAATTTATGCTGCTCATCGANNACTACCAAGCCAAGGTTTAGAAATTCGACATCCTTCTGCAGCAATGCCACCGTTCCTATGACGATGTCGATCTGGCCGCGACCTATCTTGTCCAGTAATTCGATTCTCTTTTGCCCGGTCAATCCTCGCGTCAGCAAAACTCTTCTTAGTCTGCTATTTTTCAGGTATCTTTCAATACTGAGAAAATGCTGACCGGCTAGAATCTCGGTGGGCGCCATAATCGCTGCCTGGGTCTTGTTGGCAACGGCCAACAAAGCTGCATACAGCGCCACCACGGTTTTGCCTGAGCCCACATCACCCTGCAAGAGCCGATTCATCGGCTTTGAGCTTGCCATGTCAGCGACAATTTCACCGATGCAGGCATCTTGATCCTCTGTGAGCAGAAACGGAAAACGCCTTCGGATTCGCCGGTCTATCTCTTCGCTGCATACGCACGGGGTCGCGGATGAAAAATGCTGCACTTTATATCTGCGAAGCGCCAATCCAAGCTGCATTAAAAATA
The DNA here is from genome assembly GCA_017885385.1 of Planctomycetota bacterium. Classification (GTDB taxonomy): domain Bacteria; phylum Planctomycetota; class Phycisphaerae; order Sedimentisphaerales; family Anaerobacaceae; genus JAFNGF01. The sequence continues at coordinate 3,309 of JAFNGF010000428.1, read as the reverse complement.
GCTCATCGTATTTAAGTCTTCTCTTTGCCTGTGCCAGTTTCTCTTGGTCGGGCGGCAAATGTATCCAGGCGAATGCGTCCTTTCTGCCGAGCAGTTTTGCCTCGCTGAGCAAATCTTGCTCGTAAAATTCAGGGACAAGCTCAGCTAAATTATCCAGCAGCGGCGCGATTATTCGCTTGATCTGCCCACTGCTTAATTGGCTGCTTGAAGGATACACGCCGCCGCTAAAGTATTCGGCGGGGTCCAAATCCTTGCCGTCGAGAATCGAGAGCTTCGGATTGGTCATCTGCAATTGATGCTTGTATGAAGCGACCTTGCCGGAGGCCGTTATCACCTGGCCGGGCTTTAGTTTGTCTCGCAGAAAACCGCCATGAAACCACACAATCCGGCACATGGCGGTTTCGTCGCTGAGCATGGCTTCAAATAGGGGCGGCCGACGATAGCTCTGATAGTCCACCGATGCGACCAGGCCCACGATGGTAGCGGTTTGGTTTGGCCGCATCTGAATTATCTTCATCGGCGCAGGTGCAAATATCCAATCGCGCGGAAAATACTCCAGCAGATCGCCCACGGTACGGACGCCCAACTGGGCGAACGTCTTTGCTTTAGCCGGTCCAACGCCTTTGAGATACTGAACCGGCGTAGACAGGTCGAGTTGATTTCTCTGCTTGTCGCTCAATTTCGCCGCTACCATTTATGTTCGTCATTCCCGTGAATGCAAGAATCGAGCTTGCCTGTAATCTCCAATGGATTCCTGCTTACGCAGGAATGACATTGCAGGTTTTCATCATTTTTGTGCGGGTCATTGTTCAACGTTTTGGCCACTTGTCATTCCCGCGAAAGCGGGAATCCAGTCACCCAACTATATCACAATACAAATCTTTCCACAGGGGATTAGATTTTTCGATCAGCTCGGTTTTCCAAGCCCGTTTCCATTTCTTGATTGCCTTTTTTCTGGTTATCGCCGCATAAATATCACTGTAACTCTCATAGTACACGAGGTTATGGACATTATACTTGCGGGTGAAACCCTCAATGAGATTGTTCTTATGCTCGTAGACTCTCTTGGGCAAATTATTGGTCACACCAATATAAAGCGTCCCATTCTTCTTACTTGCCAGGATGTAAACGTAATACTGTTTCATGCCTGGATTCCTGCTTGCGCAGGAATGACACCATAGGTGTTCACCGTGCCCATGCCGCCAGCGCAGCCACCATGCTTAAAAAGGCTACTATGGAAGCTACCACCGTAATTATCCAGTTTCTGGTCGAGATTCTACATGTCTCAATCATAGATGCGGTTTGAAGGGCCTTATGGATTCCATCCGTTAGTTCTCCTTCATTCGCCGTTTTTTGAGGGTCCATGCTTATGTAGCTTGCTCCAACGTGTAATGCCAGTTTTCGAAGCTTACTGTAACGCTCATATTGACCACTATCATACTTTTCATTCGAATTCGGGATGTCTATTAGCTGTGCTGAATTTGCAATATAATTGATAGCAATTAATCGTTGCTTACACTCCTCAATCTGTTTGTGAGTCATTATGACTCCCTTGCCGAATGTCATTCCCTCGCAAGCCGGAATCCATTTTCTGCCGCACGTTGTTATATTTCTGGGCTTGTATTTTCACAGCGATGCCGCCGCGCTATCCCTCAAAGCCATATTTGCCGAGCAGTTTAACGAACCGACAGCTACATACTATCCTTTCAATGAGTGTGCCTTTTTTATTTTGGCCGACCACCAGATCCTGCAATGCCCCATAGCCAACCGGCATCACAATTAAACCGCCTTCGGCAAGTTGGTTAGTTAACGGCTCCGGTATCTTCGGCACCGCTGCCGTAACGATAATCCTATCAAAACATCCGCCTGGCGGCAATTGGTCTTGTGGCCAGCCGCAACTTCCATCCCCCACACGAAACTCAACATTGCTGATGCCCAACCGGCTCAAAACCGCCTGAGCTGATTCGAATAGCTCGCTGAGTCTCTCTATCGTGTAGACTTTCTTTGCCAGCCGGCTCAGCACGGCGCTCTGGTATCCGCTGCCCGTTCCTACTTCCAGAACCTCGCAGTTGCCGTCCACGTGCAGCTCTTGCGTCATCAAGGCAACAATATAGGGCTGAGAAATGGTTTGGCCAAGCCCGATGGGCAGGGGACCGTCATCATAAGCCTGCGGTCTGTAGGCGTCTGACAGGAATTCCTCTCTGGGGATTTCGGCCATTGCCTTCAGCACGCGCGGATCTGTTATTCCGCGGCCTTTCAGGTCTCGCTCCAGCATCCGCTGACGAGCTTTGGCAAGTGTATCTTGGTCCCTTGACGCAGCCACGTATTTAATAATCGCCTTTGCGTGCCGGCTTTGCAAAGTAATTCTGACGCCCGAGTGTAAAGAGGCGGGTTTCGTTGACTTCGAGGAAGAGTTTATTAAAACAACAGCTTGATAGCCGCGGCTGCGGCCAAAATCTGCACCGCGATATTAAATGCCTTTTGCGGAATGCGGTTAAGCACCAATATCCCTACGATCGCACCGGCAGCGATAAAGGGCAACATCAATATGTCAAGCTTCACAGACTGTGCGGTCATCAGAGCCAGGCCGGCACTAAACGGCACCTTGAGCCAATTCACCACGAAAAAGAACCACGCTGAGGTGCCCACAAACTCGAGTTTCGGCAGCTTCATAGCCAGCAAATAAACAGTCATTACGGGACCGGCGGCGTTGGCCATCATTGTCGTGACGCCAGCCAAAAATCCGAGCCCTACCACAAACCACCACTGCGAAGGGATCCGCTGATTCTCACCTCCAGCCCTTATCCGCAAGTAATTGACGGCCAACATTGCCAGGACTATGCCGCCGATAATCGGCTTGAGCTGGCGGTCGCTGACGATTTTCAAGCCGAAATACCCTGCTACGATGCCGGCAAAAGCAGCGGGCAGCAGGCGCAGAACGTGCCCCCACTGAGCGTGATGGCGATAGTACGTCACCGCGAACAAATCCGCCAGTATCAAGATACCCAGAAGCACCCCTACCGAGCTGCGGACGGGTAAAACAGCGGCCATAAGAGGAACCACCAAAATCCCCACTCCAGGAATTCCGGTCTTGGAAATGCCCACCATCGCTGCACATAACGCCACCACCATCCAGCCAACCAGGTCCAGATCGAACATACGTTGTCCCCATTATTAGCGTTAGAAGCCCCTAAATATTTAGCCCCCAAATCTATTTGGGGTTTTCCGCCACCGGCCAACGTCGATATAATATACAATGAACAATAAATGACCCTCAAAAATTGTCCTTGTGTCTTATGTTAATTGAAC
>JAFNGF010000427.1 GCA_017885385.1 Planctomycetota bacterium | reverse complement strand
AACTGCCGGCCGATGGTTACATTATTGTGGCTGCGAACCCACAGCATGTTCGCACCAAGTGGAGCTCCGGCAGGTTCATTGTAGTGCCCAATCTGCTCTTCGGTCCTTTCGAGGGCAAGCTGGCAAATGACGGTGAAAAGATCGAGCTGTGCAACGCCCAGGGTCAGCAGGTCGACCAGGTGGACTATCAGTTCGGATTTCCCTGGCCGACGGTGGGCGATTCGGTGCCGAACGCCGAGCCGCCCAACGGTACAGGCTGCTCTATCCAACTGGTCAATCCTTTTCTCGACAATGATCTGGGGGGCAGTTGGCGTCCGGCTTATCCCACGCCGGCTGCGCAGAACACGGCGGTTTACGCTGACAACATTCCTCCCCATATCCGCCAGGTAAAACATTCTCCGGAGCAGCCCAAGTCCGGCGCAGTTGTGACCGTCACCGCCAAGGTAACCGATGCGGATGGGCTGGCCAGTGTAACGCTGCTTTATCAGTTGGTGAACCCCGGCTATTATATCAGCATCACGGACCCGGCGTACAATTCGAGCTGGGTGAGCGCTACGATGCACGATGATGGGCTCGACCCCGATCAAGTCGGGGGTGACGACATTTACACCGTGCAGCTGCCCGGCTCTGTGCAGACTCACCGCCGACTGGTACGCTATCGCATTGTAACGGCGGACAATACCGGGCATTTCCTTGTGGTGCCATACGCGGACGACCCTCAGCCGAATTTTGCATATTTTGTTTATGACGGTGTGCTGGCCTGGCAAGGTGCAGTCCAGCCAGGCGTGACACCAGTGGTTGAGTTCAGCGCTGAGGTAATGCGCAGTCTTCCCGTCTATCATCTTATAAGTAAAAAGTCCGATGTGGAGACCTGCACCTGGATTGAAAAATATACCGGTAGCGACTACAAGTGGTACGGCACACTGGTTTACGACGGCAAAGTATATGATCACATTCGCTACCGTGCCCGCGGCGGCGTCTGGCGCTACGCAATGGGCAAGAACATGTGGAAGTTTGATTTTAACCGTGGGCACTATTTCCAGGCTCGTGACGATTACGGCAACGAATATGACACCACATGGGACAAGCTCAATTTCTCCGCGTGCATCCAGCAGGGAGACTACCAACATCGGGGCGAGGAGGGTATGTTTGAGGCCGCATCATTCAAGTTCTTCAACCTGATGGGCTGCCCCGCTTCGAAGACACACTGGGTGCATTTCCGAGTGATCGACGAGGCCGCCGAGACCGGGGCGACCCAGTACAACGGTGACTTCTGGGGGCTGTATATGGCGATCGAGCAGATGGACGGCCGGTTCCTCGATGAGCACGGCCTGCCCGACGGCAATCTCTACAAGATGGAGGGCGGCACCGGCGAGCTGAACAACCAGGGACCGACGCATCCCACCGACAAATCCGATCTGAATGCCTTCCTGAGCGGCTATCGCGCCCGGCCGCCCGAATCCTGGTGGCGGCAGAACGTCAATCTGACCCCGTACTACGGCTTTCGCTGCGTTGTCGAAGGCGTGCATCACGGCGACATGGAGAGCGGCAAAAACTGGTTTTTCTATCACGATCCCGTGACGAATCGCTGGTCCCTGCTCCCCTGGGACCTCGACCTGACCTGGGCCAACAACATGTATGGCAGCGGCGCGGATGAATTCACGAGAAACAGGATCTTCTCCAACGCCAACCTCCAGCTCGAATATCAGAATCGCCAGCGGGAGTTCATGGACCTGTTCTACAACAAGGACCAGGCCTACCAGGTGCTGGACGACCTCGCGAATGTGATCGATCCGTCCACCGGCGGACCGACCTTCGTCGGCGCCGACCGCGCGATGTGGGACTACAACCCGATTATGACATCCGCTTACGTCAACCCCAGCAAAGCCGGAGCCGGTCGCTTCTATCAAAAGGCTGCCACGAAGGACTTCCGCGGCATGGTGCAGATCATGAAGGACTACATCGCGTCTAGCAACCGCGCTTTCAACACCTATACCGAGGACGCGCAGGTGCCGGAGACGCCCGTGGTCACGTCCACCTGCCCGGCGGGCTTCCCCCTGAACGCCCTGACGTTTGAAGTCACGCCCTTTAGTGACCCGCAGGGCAACAATACCTTTGCGGCGATGCAATGGCGTATCGCCGAAGTGACTGCTGGTTCGGCGGCGCCACCGCCGCAGGAACCCCAGGGCGTGGTTTTTATACCTGATAGTGCTCAGTGGAGATATTTCAAGGGCACGCAGGAACCTTCGCCGACACAAGACGCGTGGCGCCAAATCGGCTTTGATGATGGGAGCTGGCTGGTGGGCACCACGGCGATCGGTTACGGCGAAACCTTCATTGTGACCGAGCTTGGCGATATGAGGGGTAAATATACGACGGTATACTTGCGAAAGACATTTCAAGTGACAGATCTCAATGCTATCAAGAGCCTTCGGCTTGAAGCCAAGTATGATGACGGTGTCAACGTCTGGATCAATGGCGGTTACGTTGCAGGAGGTAATGTCCCGTCGCCTGAGCTGGCTTTTGACGCCACCGTTAGCAACTGTCCGGAGAACCATGACTTTATTATTCTCACATCGGCTGACCCGAGCACTCATCTTACTTCTGGAACGAATGTTATCGCAGTGCAAGTGATTAACTCCTACCTGAGCAACAGTTCAGATTTTTTCGTCGATATTCGTTTGACTGGCCAGACGGCTGAACCAGGCGAGCCACCCAGTGCACCTCGCAGTTATGGAAAAAAGCCGGGCAAATACGAAATTGACGCTGCCTGGCAGAGCGAAGAGATTACGAGCTTTAATAGCGCTATAACCACCCCTGCAAGTGCTGTGAGAGCGGGCCGAACCTATAGGGTCCGCTGCCGGATGAAAGATAATACGGGGCGGTGGAGTCACTGGTCGAGCCCCGTCCAGTTTGTGGCAGGGGAGCCTCTGTCGGCCGGCACTCTTGCTAACCTGCGAATTACTGAATTGATGTACAATCCTGCTGCTCCTGCACCCGGTGACTCCACCGATAATGACGAGTTTGAATTCATCGAGCTAAAGAACATCGGCGATGAGACGCTCGATTTGAGCTACGTTTCCTTTGTTAACGGCATAACATTCGATTTTGGCGGCAGCCGGGTGACTGATTTAGCTGCCGGGGACTTTGTCCTGGTGGTCAAGAACGAGGCGGCTTTCAAATCGCGGTACGGCAGCGGACTGGCCAGTAAGATTGCCGGAGAGTACAGCGGAAAACTCGCCAACGAAGGAGAGACAATAAGCCTGGCGGATTTATGGAACGGAACCATCGCTGAATTCCAGTACAACGACGGCAGAAGTTGGCCGATATCGGCTGACGGCGCAGGACACTCGTTGGTTGCGCTGGATTCGGCGCTGTCAGGGCAGCCAGAAGGGTCTTTGAACTATGGGGCCAACTGGCGGGCCAGCGCTTATATCGGCGGGGCTCCGGGCCAGGACGACCCAGAGCCTGTTGTTGCCGTTGTGCTCAACGAGGTTATGGCTCATACCGACTATGCTAATCCTTTATATCCGGATTACGATTCAAATGACTGGATCGAGCTTTACAATACTACGGCATCGCGTGTCAGTTTGCAGAACTGGTATCTTAGCGACAACGCCGACGATTTGAAGAAATGGGCCATTCCTGCTGTCGAAATTGCGGCCTATGGCTGGCTGAGCTTCGAGGAGGTTACCGGCTTCCACAATCCTATCACTACCGGCTTTGGGCTGGATAAGGCAGGAGAGCAGGTATTTCTGTCCCACCTGCCGGGAACCTCCCAGGACCGCGTTGTTGACTGTGTGGGATTCAAGGGTCAGGAAAACAGCGTGTCTCTCGGACGGCACCCGGATGGCGGCAAGTATTGGTTCAATATGGCGCCGTCCAGAGACGCGGCCAACAGGGCGCCGATAATTCCTGATGTGGTGATCGATGAATTGATGTACCACCCTGCGGATGCCAACGAGGAGTATGTTGAGCTATACAACCCCACGAAAAGCCAGGTTAAGCTGGAAAATCCTGATGGCACGTGGCGTCTTGACGGCGGCGTGGATTACACATTTCCGCCCGGCACCTCAATTCCTGCGGGCGGCAGATTGTTGGTGGTGGGCTTCGACCCTCAAGCTGAAACGACTCGGCTGCAGGCTTTTATCGCTGCGTACAATACGGGCACACTAACGCCTGGGGTGCACGTCGTTGGCCCCTGGTCGGGCAGCCTTTCCAACGCCAGCGAACGTGTGGCTTTGGAAAGACCACAGGCGCCGGACCAGGTCGGTGACTTAGGTTCCTGGGTGGTTGTGGATGAGGTGTCCTACGCGGATACGCCGCCCTGGCCACAGGCTGCCGATGGCGAGGGGCAGGCTCTGCATAGAGTCCATGCCGACCAGTACCATTGCGGCAACGACCCGAGCAATTGGCAGGCGGCTGCACCTACGCCAGGCGGCGGCTAACCCTGCCCCTTCGGCGATTCCTGCTTCCGCAGGGTACGTGTTTAGCCAGGGAAAAAACCATCCCCAATCCGCCCCCGCTCTTCCGCAAGGGATGGCTGGCGCCATTGTCTTCGACAAGAAGACGCGGGGGCGGATTGAGGCTGCCACCCGATGCGAGTGATATGGTATGTGTGGCATCCTCAAGCCCTGCACCTGCCCGTGCGGGTGCAGGGTTTGGGGATGGGAGTGTTCAAAGTTGGCTAAACACGTACTCCGCAGGAATGACGTCACCCCCGCGAAGGCGGGGGTCGTGCCTGCGAAGGCAGGCAGCGGGGGTCAGGGCAGGCTCTGAGCGCAGCCGAGGGGGCCGCCGGTACAAAAGATGCTGCCAAAATGAGCTCGCAGCCCCGTTAGAAGTCCCCCTGGATGAACCGACGGCGAGAGAGCGTTCTTGCCTTCTAACGGGGTCGCGCAGATTCTTGCCTATCTCGGCAGTGCCATCCAAAACGCTCAGGGCCAGTGTGATTTACGAATGTTTGCTGTTTACTGCCGTTGTCAAATGCCGCAACATGTAGAACACCGGATAAGGCGAAACGTAAACTAACTTGATGGTACATCAATCATTATAGGTCCAAACACGTTTGGTGTAAACTGTGCTGGCAGTGGTTGATTTGGCTACATTACCCAGTTTCAGTCCAAGAAGGTGTTGACTTACCCAGCCACTTTGTGTTAAAATGAATAAAATTGATATGTTATGTGTTTGCTTTAAGCTGTGGAAACAGCGAACTAAGGAAACAGAAGTTTCTCCAAGCGCACACAGCAAGTAAGGGCGTGTGCCTGCGGGGTACGATAGTCATAAGTGCCCGAATCGGGGGAATTTATTAGCTCTGCTTGTTTGAGGACCGAGCGGCCCAGGAAGAAAGTTGGTATGTCTGAGAGTGAGTTATTTGGACAAACTTCCAAGAGGAGAATCGACCAGCTTCGTCAGAAAAGCAGTGTGGGGACGCCGAGCAGACCTGGGGCGTTTGTCGACCTTACGCTGAGGTGCCGCCACGAGATCAAGTATCTCATCAGCGAGGCTAAGGCGGCGGCAATTACGCAGTTTATCAAGCCTTATCTGCAGCCGGACCGCTACAGCAAATTGCAGCGAGGCGGCGCATATCCGATCGTCAGCCTCTATCTGGACTCTGATGATTTACGGCTGTGCCGTGAGAGTCTGATTGGGCAGAAGAATCGCTTCAAACTGCGGGTCCGCAGCTACACTGACGAACCTGAATATCCTCGCTTTTTTGAAATCAAGCGTCGCGTGAACAACGTCATTATCAAAAGTAGGGCGCAAGTCTGGGATCGTGATGTGCCCACGCTGCTTATGGGGTCGCCTTTGCCGCCGCAAGATTATACAACCGACGAGGATGCGCTCAATCAGTTTCAGTTGTATATGAAGAGCATCGGCGCCAAACCGGTCGTATTGGTTCGCTATATGCGGAAGGCCTTTGAAGGTGATTCGGAAACCAGAGTAAGGGTCACTTTTGATCGACAGTTGTGTTATAACGTAACCAGGGCGCCGGAAGTGCGGCTTGAAGGTCCGGGCTGGCAGTACAATTCTGTGACTATGGGAAGCGTGATTTTGGAGATTAAATTCACCAATCGTTATCCCTCGTGGTTAAGTCAGATGGTGAAATATCTTGACCTGCAGCAGGATTCAATATCAAAGTATGCTACTTCAATACGACAGGCTTGTTCGTTAGGATTTTGTTCACCTCGAATAGCAGGGTTATAACATGGACAGCGCTTGGCGAGCACTGGAAGATACGACGTTGAGCAGGGGACTGTTTAGCCCGGCAGACATTGTTTTGTCACTGTTGCTGGCTTTTATTCTGAGCCAGGTTCTGGCATGGGTGTACTATTTCACCCATAGCGGCTTATCCTACTCAAGGTCCTTTGTGCAATCGCTGATTCTAATCACAGTGGTGGTGGCGATGGTTATGGCTGTAATAGGCAACAGCATCATCACTGCTGTCGGACTGATGGGCGCTCTGGCGATCATCCGTTTTCGCAACATTATCAAGGACACCAGGGACGTAGCTTTTATTTTCTGTTCGTTGGTGGTCGGCATGGCGGCCGGCTCGCAGCGATACGCAACTGCCATCGTAGGCACTGTCATCCTCAGTTTGATAGCGATATATTTATATCTGACAGGCTTTGGCAGCCATCAGCCGCACAACGGCTTTCTGCGTTTCAGTCTCAGAGGCCACGTTGGCCCCGACCACCCGGTTACCGCCATACTTAAACGTTTCTGTGGCAGTTTCACGCTTATATCTGTGCAGGATACTGGTTTTGGCGGACCGGCTGAATACGCTTACCAGTTGATGATAAGGAGTGCCGCGAGAAACGAACAAATGATGTCCGAGCTGGAAAAAATCGTAGGTATTGAGAGCGTCAGCCTCACCATGCAGGAGCAGTTGCTGGAGGTTT
>JAFNGF010000426.1 GCA_017885385.1 Planctomycetota bacterium | reverse complement strand
CTTTCGCTCTGAGTGCCTTAAATCTGTAGAGACGAAAGTACCGACAGCATCAAAAACAACGAAAAAGTCCGAAAAGGAGTATCGACCATGAAAACGCTTATACTGACCACCATACTTCTGATACTGACGATCGGGCTTACCGGCTGTATCGCCATCTCAGGCCACCATCATAGGTACGTGAGCCGCGAAGTAATTGTGGCTCACCCACCAGATATAGTCGTTTGGTCGGCCCCCATGCCTCATCACCACCCTGGCCCTCCGGCGCCACGACCGCACCATCCCGGTCTCAGGCACCCCTTCCCGTGAGTCAGACCATCGCCAATCAACAGCGGTGACGGATGCTATTTTGGCGGCAGGGGGCGAAAAACCGGCTCGTGAGTCGCCCATCAATCGGGGAAATTAAGGGCTGCGAACTCGCCATGATGCCGCCTGGCTGCCTCATCATAAGCGCCGGCGGCACCAACCTCATCATCGAAATAGCCGAGCGATTTGGTTTGGCCTTTTACTCTTATCCGCGCACACCATTTGTTTTTTCTTTTGTGCCAGGTCACGCCCCTGTATTTTGAGCGGCTCTTTGTGGGCCGGAATTTGGGACTGTTGCAGGCGTTTTGCCAATGCGTAGCGGGCCGAAGGTTGGCTTTGCGATTGTCCAGGCCGTTCCGATTGATATGGTCAACCAAAAGGGTCTCCGGCACATTCAGGACCTGGCGGTGCAACCTGATGGTGAGCTCTTTTTTGCCGTTCCAGACCTTGCGCTGCGCGTAGTAGGTGCTTCTTCCCTTGGTGGCGTGCCATTTGTATTTGGCCAGGCGTGGATAGTCGTCGGGGTCCACGATAGCGTATTGGTGCTGCGTGAGGGGGATTCGTCGAAAGGCGTAGCCGAAGCGGAGTTGTCGCCAGATTAGCAGCAGGCGAACAGCGATTGGTTCGAGCCAACGCGGAATTTCGATTCGGATGATAACAGTCAAGATGCCGCCCTACCGCCATTATCAAGCGACTGCGTCGTTGCTCAGTTAGCAGCCCCAGTAGGCTGGCTGCCGGCGGCACACAACGGTGCCTCCACTATTGGCCGAACCTGCGCAAATTTGACGAAATTTCCGGTTTTTTCCAGAGGGCTGGTGGGCGTAAATCCCTGCGCAGGCAGGAATAAAAAAAAATTTGGAAATTTCGATTTTTGCTCGGCGCTATCAGCACTTTTGAGCGATCCGAGCGATGAAACGTGGGCGTGCATTTGGGCGTCCGCCCCCGGCTTGCAGCCGGCCTCGGCATCCGCTTTGGCCGGCCCGCATTGTTGGCTTGAAATATGCGTCATTGTATGTCATACTGTCAGCCTGTAGCAGCCGCATCTGGCTGGCACACAACGTGACGCCGTGGGGGACGCCGCTAACAGCTCGCCCCCGAAATANNTTCGCTTTGGCAGTTTTGCTTGCCCGCCAAACCGATGCCAAAGACGATTACTCCCTTTGTAGAAACAGAAATCAATTACAGTGAAGGAGCTGAACGTGAAGCAGATAAGCATAGCTCTTGCGACAGCCCTGTGTCTGGCTATTGCCGCCGCGCCGGCCAATGCGCAGGCAAACAGGAATCTGGACATCTATTTTCTGGATATGGCTGGAGGCGGCTCAACGCTGATCGTGACGCCTCTGGCAGAATCGGTGCTGCTCGATACCGGGTCGCTGGAGCCGCAGCACCGTGACGCCGACCGCATAATCAGGGCCTGCCGGGATGCCGGGCTAAAACAGATCGACTACCTGGTCACGACGCACTTTGATTCAGACCATTTTGGAGCTATTTTAGAGGTATCACAGAGGATTCCCGTCAAGTGCTTTGTAGATAAAGGATCGCTGCCGCCGGATGGGCAAAACACCAATTGGTTCAAGAGACTTTACCCGCTGTACCAGCAGGCTACAAAAGGCCAGGTCAAAACGCTCCGGGCCGGCGAGGATATTCCGCTGAAAAATGACCCAGGCGGCAAAATTCCACCGATAAAGCTGCATTGCGTCGCGTCAGAAAAGAAAATCGAGGGCTTCGAGGGCGATATCGACGCCGCGGTGGCGGGCTGCCAGATAAGAAAGCCGGATACATCAGATAACGCTCGCAGCATTGCACTTGTTCTTACCTGCGGTGAATTTCAGTTTTTTGCCGGCGGCGATATTACCTGGAACGTCGAGCATCACTTAGCGCATCCGGTAAACCGGATCGGCAATGTAGACCTTTACCAGGTGACGCATCACGGCCTGGATTTGAGCAATAATCCGCTATTCCTCAAGGCGCTAAGCCCAACCGTATGCGTAGCGATGAATGGGCCGAGAAAAGGAATTGAGCCGAATACATTCAAGGCCTTAAACGCCCTACCCAGCATCAAGGCGATCTATCAGATTCATTACAACACCCAGTACGGCGACGCCGGCAATACCGAGCCTGAATTCATCGCCAACCCAAAAGAAGACCCCAAAGAAGGCCAATACATAAAGGTTTCAGTTCATCCGGAAAATGGCAATTGCACCATCTCAATTGGCCCCGGCGGTCCAAAACGCACGTTCGCTATCCAATAGGTTCGCAAAACGCCGCCCGGCCGGTGAATACCGTGTGAACAGGATTACTCGAGGAGCGCAAAATGGCAAAAATCAAAAACACCATCAACTGGCACAGAGTAATCAATCACGCTATGCTCGGAGCAGTCGTCGGCTCTCTTGTCGCGATTCTCAGCACGTTCGTTTGGATGGAGATGTCCAATCCCCTTGTAATCATAGTCGCCTTCGGCCTGTCCTTCGCGATCCTCGCAGGCATCTTCGGCGACAGATTCTGGGACCTCTTCCTCAGATTGCGCAACCTGCTGAAGTGGTTGTGACCTTCGTCGACCCCGACCACAGGGGTCGGGGCTAATAAGATTGGTGCTTGCGCACATACTCGATTCTGCATCTGATGTCGTCTTCGGAAAAGCAAAATCGCTTGTCAAAACCGCGAGTCCA
>JAFNGF010000425.1 GCA_017885385.1 Planctomycetota bacterium | reverse complement strand
CCCGTGCCCGGCCCCAACGCGCCCGCAAGCAGAATCACCGCGAGTCCTTCCAAGTTTTTAGTTTTGAGTCTTCGGCGGGGCCTGCTGCGCACACTTGCCCCAAAACCAGCAAACCGATAGCTGATGTTAGGACTAATCCCGCGAAGATTTTAGTGAATCTTTTTTTGCTCATTTTCTTTTTTCTTTTTTTGTGTCTGCTCCATAAATAATGATATACAAACATATCTATTTGTTACAAACAAATTTCAGTTTTTTTCTTATTTCTGTCAGCAAAGGTAGCTTTTTAGCCCAGAGTGCCCAGCATTTTTCGCCACAGAGAGATCAGAGGGAGTATTCCATTTCTTTTATCCGCCATACGTCTGGCGGATTAATCTCCGTGGATTCTGTGTCCTCCTTCGACCTTGCTCAGGACGGCGTCTGTGGTCTTTTTGCGGTGAGTTCTGCCTTGTCCGCCGGACGTAAGGTGGGCAAATCTACCGGGCCGGTTTCGATGTCGAACTGCCGGCCGGTGAACATAAAGGGATTGGGATGATTTGGATCCGACCCGTCCTCCGCAGTAGCTCTGCTACGGAGGGAGGAAGCGGCCACGTGCCCGTAGACCGAGTACTCGTAGGTCTGCACGCAAGTGCCGTTTGCATCAGTTAAGGCCACCACGCTGCCAAGACCATCAAAGTGATAGTAGTAGACCGCGTTGCCTACTGGAACCTGGTCTGAGGACTTGGCTTAGTTACTATGATCCCGGTCTGAGACCTTTTCAGCGTCCGGCTTGTCTTGCCTGGTGCTGATTGCCTGCTGTCCTTGCGGGTCTCCTGTCTTTTCTCCTCCATAGGCTGGCAACGGTCTGTAAGGAACGGACACGCCATCGATCACAAGCTCTGAGAAACGCTCACCTTTGAGGGCCTGGTACGTATACCCAACTAAGACCTGTTCGCTCAAGTCCAGCATTTTGTTGCTCTCCTTGAAGCCTGACAATCCTCCAAGCCAGTATTCAACCAACAATCCTCCAAAGTAGCGTTCAATAACGGGTAGGTTGCAATCGGTAAGGTCGCCAAGGCTCGGGTGAGTGATTTTCTCTGCTTCTCCAAGGATACCAATAACCATCTCAGGGAGGTCTTCAGCGTAAAAGCCAACCTGGATAACCAGTCGTGTGGCGTATTCAGCCTTTCCTTCTTTGAGTGTATACACGAATCGGTGCTGAATAGGCACAGTAATCGACAGGGATTCACTGCGCTCCTGACCGGGGCCCAAACGAACGTACTTGCCTGTGGGCAGTACGTACAAGTCAAGTTCTGTCGGGACATCAAGGCCTCTCCTCATCAGAAGGGTTCGGTTGTCTTCGGCCAGGAACACCTCAAAGGTAAATTTTTTACCCAAGGTGATGTAATCGCAGACCCAAATATCGTGGTCAGAATCGTTCTTAATCTTATAGCTTAATTCAAGGGCTTTGTCATTAACCTCAAACTTAGTGAGCACAATCATGACCGCCTCCAAATTGTTCTGATCAACGAAATTACCGGTACTGTCTGCACATTTTAGCCAATTGTCGGCCAAAATAGCAAAATCGTCGAAATTGACTATTCCATTGCGGTCAAAGTCCCCGGATAACAGACACAGGGTCAACACCAGAATTAAAGTTATCGATCTATCCATCTGTAAGCCCTCTCACTTTGATACAGTAATACGCAGGGGTCGTACCTCCTGCCTGATCCTGATTTACCGCATAGGTTTTCCGCACTGCAGTCTTAGCGCGATTACATTATAGGTGTCTGCTGTATCGCACACAAGGACAAAATCGTTAGATTCCCCGCAAAAGAGCCACTGGAGGTCAGGGCATGCAAAGATAAAAACCATCAAAAAGTATTGCATTGACGATAATTTCAGTTAGGATAATTCGCAAGCTCAGATAATTAGCCCCGCAATCCTTCGACCTTGCTCAGGACGAGTTTATTGCGGGGTCCGTCGGCGTGCCGGCAACGGCTAAACACGAGCGTGATTCACAAAACGTTGTAAAGGAGCAATGATATGTTCGGTCATTATTTGTGGCGGCGTTCGATGGCGAGCGTTGTGCAGTTGTGCCTTGGTCTGGCCTGCGTGTGGTCAATAGGTACAGCCGTTGCTGCTGAGTCCGGTGGCGTGAGATTCTCCAGGCGTTGTTTAATGGTCAGCCCGAATGAGGGTTGTGCCGTCGCAGACGTGAATCGGGACGGCAAGCCCGATATCGTCGCCGGGACACACTGGTACGCGGCGCCGGATTTTATCGCCCGGCCGGTTCGTGACGTCCCGCAGGTATCGCTCGGATTCGGCAGCCTGGACTTCTACGCCAACAACGGCGATCATATTTACGATGTCGACGGCGACGGTTGGCTGGACGTAATATCGGGCGGCTGGACAGAGGCAGAGCTTTATTGGTACAAAAACCCCGGCAAGGACGCCCTTGAGAAGGGCTGGAAGTGGGAGCCGCACCTCTTGGTCAAGGCGCGGGCGGAGAATGAGGCCTTTAGTCTGCATGACATAGATGGTGACGGCGTGCCGGAAATCGTAGTCTTCTGCTGGGTGGCAAAGGCTCCGCTGGTGGCGTGGAAGCTCGGCAAGACGGCAGCCGGCGAGCCGACAGTCAGCCGGATCGTCCTGGGCGAAAGCGGCTGCGGGCACGGCTATGCCTTCGGCGACGTCAACGGCGACGGGCGGGAAGACATCCTTTGCGGAGCAGGCTGGTATGAGCGTCCGGCAGGCGACCCGTTCGCCAGCCCCTGGAAATTGCATCCTGAGATAGTCTTGCCGGGCGTCAGCTCTCCATTCTTGGTTGTGGACGTCAACGGTGACGGCCGCAACGACCTGATATGGGGCAAGGGGCACGATTACGGCGTGTACTGGTGGGAGCAGGGCCAACCGCAGCCCGACGGAAAGACGACGTGGAAAGAGCATCTCATCGACAAATCATGGTCGCAGGCTCACAGTATGGCCTGGGCCGACCTGGATGGGGACGGCAAGGGCGAGCTCATTACGGGCAAGCGAGTCCGCGGCCACGCCGAGCGAGATCCCGGCGCGATGGAACCGGCGTGCCTGTTTTATTACGGCTGGGATAGCGCCGCCAAAGAGTTTATCCGCCATACAATCAGTCCGCCGGGCGTCGGAGTCGGCACCGGCATGCAAATCTGCGTCCAGGACCTTAACGGTGATGGGCGGCCGGACATCGCCGTAGCCGGCAAGACCGGCACCTGGCTGCTCATTAATGAAGGCGTGAGCAAGTAGGTGGTGTGATCTTGGGGCGGGCAACCGTCGCCCCGTTCGGCAAGCTCAGGGCAGGCGTGCCGGCGACAGCTAAATAGTGTTCAGATACTCTACTCTGGAGAGGGAACAGATGAGGTCAAAATCGTCTAAGAGAAATAAACCTGCCGGCGGCGGCAAATCCCTATCGACGAGGGCCATACATGCCGGCGAGCCGAGGACAAAATACGCCGATTCATTGACGACGCCGATTGTTCAAACCTCGACATTCACGTTCAAAAACAGTAAGGCAATCGAGGATTACACCAAGAAGGGCAAAGAGCACTTCGAATATGGCAGGTACGGCAACCCTACGGCAAAAATCGCCGAGGCCCGTCTTGCCGACCTCGAAGGAGCGGAAGACTGCGTGGTTTTTTCATCCGGCATGAGTGCGATAACTACGACCATTCTTTCTTTGGTGCAGTCCGGCGACCACATCGTAATCACCGACGATAGCTACAAAAAGACCCTGGAGTTCTGCAAGTCCTACCTCAAGCAGTTCGGCATCGAGTGTACCATCGTCCCGTTCGGCAATTATGAAGTTCTGGAGAAGGCCATCAAAAAGAACACGCGTTTCATATTCTCTGAATCGCCGACAAATCCTTACTTGAATATCTTCGACCTGGTCAGAATCAAAAAGATAGCCGAAAAACATAATGTTCTAACGCTCATAGACAGCACGTTCAGCACGCCTTTTAACCAAAGACCCATAGAATTCGGGATGGATGTTGTCTTGCACAGTCTGACAAAGTACCTGGCGGGGCACAATGACATTTTAGCCGGCGCGGTGCTCGGCAAAGAAGAGCTGGTCGAAAAGGTGCGGAACCTGCATAAGTCGATGGGCGGATTGATTGATCCGCACTGCTGTTATCTTCTGCTGCGAGGACTCAAGACATTTCCCTTGCGTGTAGAAAGGCAAAACGAATCCGGCTTGAAGGTCGCCCGCTTTCTGGAGACTCATCCACGGGTGCAAAAGGTTTATTATCCTTTTCTTGAGAGTCACCGCCATTATGAAATAGCCAGGCGGCAGATGACGGGAGGCGGCGGGGTCGTCACATTTGAAATAAAAGGAAACCTCAGCACGGCAAAACGTTTCCTGGATGCTCTGAAATTGATCTACATTGGCCCGAGCCTGGGCGGCGTTGAATCACTAATAACGCATCCTGCGATGGTAAGCTATTATGACTATACCAGAAAAGCGCGGTACGAGCTAGGTCTTACCGATACGCTCTTTAGACTTTCCGTTGGGATTGAAGACGTTGAGGATCTGATTGCCGACCTGGATAAGGCGCTGACGCGGTCAAAGTCTTAAACCACAGATTACACAGACTTCACCGATTCGGATTCTTGGCGTTAATCCGCGAAATCTGTGGCCGGTCTTACGACAGCTTGAGCCGAAGGAGAATAACGATGGTCATCCTTTTCAGTGCAGATGAAGTCTTTGAAATGGCTGAGCAAATAGAAAGAAACGGGGCGAAGTTTTACCGTGCCGCGGCAAAAAAGCTGCCGGCACTGCGGCAGGTGCTGCTCGACCTTGCGGCTATGGAAGATGTGCACGAAAAAACCTTTGCAGCGATGCGGGCGGAGCTTTCCGCCTCGGAAAAAGAGCCGCCCGTTTTTGACCCGGACAGCCAGGCACAGGCGTATTTGCGGGTGATGGCGGATGGGCACATTTTTGACGTTAGAACCGACCCTTCAAAATTACTGGCTGAGCAGAAGTCGCCGCAGGACATCCTTAAGACGGCTATCGGCGTAGAAAAAGACTCCATCGCCTTTTATGTTGGCATCAGAGATGGCGTCTCTCGCAAAGCCGGCAAAGACAAGGTGGAAGCGATAATCAAAGAAGAGATGAGTCACATCGTTATCTTGAGCCAAAAGCTGGCGGATCTGAAATAGTCAAAACAGCTCTTGCTGCGGGTAGGGAGCAAAGTATGAGCAGTTTACTCTGCCGTGTTTGGCCCCGAAGTGGGCGATTCAGATTGTCCTTGTGTATTGTCACGATCGGCGTTGTCACTTGCATATCGAAGGCTGCATTCGCGGATGCCCCGCGTGTTCTGCCGCCGGGCGAAATTCCGAAGGACATACGCCTTGGACCGCTCAAAGACCTGGACGGCTACTTTCCTTTTAGTCCGCCTGAAGCGGTCGACGATTGGAACGAGCGTGCCGAGCGTGTCCGGCGGCGAATGCAAGTAGCGCTGGGGCTATGGCCCATGCCCACAAGGACGCCGCTCAATGCCGTTATTCACGGCAAAATCGACCGCGAGGATTACACCGTTGAGAAGGCGTATTTCGAGAGCTATCCGGGTTTCTACGTGACCGGCAGTCTTTATCGTCCCAAAGGTGCACCGGGCAAACGCCCGGGTGTGCTGTCTCCTCACGGTCACTGGGCGAATGGCCGATTCCACGATTCCGGCTTGGAGAATGTGCGCCGCGAAATCGTCCAGGGCGCCGAACGCTTTGAGCAGGGCGGCCGCAGTCCGCTGCAATCCCGCTGCGTCCAGTTGGCCAGAATGGGATGCGTCGTGTTTCATTACGACATGATCGGCTACGCGGACAGCCGGCAAATCTCCAGTGACATAGCGCATGGCTTTGCCAAGCAGCGGCCGGAAATGAGCACGGTCGAGAACTGGGGCTTATACAGCCCACAGGCAGAAGCGCATCTACAAAGTG
>JAFNGF010000424.1:4022-10251 GCA_017885385.1 Planctomycetota bacterium | reverse complement strand
CACCGGCACAGGCCCCGCAGGTAAGAGCACCGAGCAAGACGTCAAAGATGCCGCCGGCGCAAAGCCGGTCAAGGCCGCTGAGCCGGCTGCCGCTGCCGCCGAGGTCAAGCTCGGACAAACTATACCTCTAAACAGACTCCAGCGAATAACCGCAGAAAAAATGCTCAAATCCAAGCGCGAAATCCCCTGCTTCTATCTGACTGTAAGAGCTGATGTCACTGACTTAGTCGGCCTGCGAACCAAACTGAACGAGACTGGTGACGTAAAAATTTCCTACAACGACTTTATCATAAAGGCGGTGGCGAACGGGCTGGAAAAATATCCGGTGATGACGGGCCAATTAACCGGTGATGTTATCCAGTTGGCTGAGTCAATTAACGTCGGACTGGCAATTACCGTGCCGGACGGTCTGGTTGCTCCGATTATCAAGAACGTCAACAAAAAGGATGTCAGGCAAATTGCCCGTGACAGTCAAGCCTTAATCGAAAGGGCCCGCAACAACAAACTATCGCCGGCGGATTTAGAGGGCGGCTGCATCACCGTCAGCAACCTCGGCGCACTCGGAATAGAGTCGTTCATTCCGATAGTTGTGCCCGGCCAGTGCAGCATTTTGGGCGTAGGCAAAATAACCGACACCTGCGTGCCGGATGACGGCAATATCCTGGTGCGGAAGTTAATGAATATGACCCTTTCGGTGGACCACAAAGTCACCAACGGCGCCTACGCAGCACAATTTCTGGATTTTGTAAGAAAACAGTTGGAGGACATAGCCACATTTAAGCTCGACTGAATCAATTTCTAATCCAATATAAAGGAGTGCGTGAAATGGCAAAGAAAGTCGAAGCAGCTCACTTGCCAGGCATCGCAAAGGCGACTCCAAAGACTCCGGTTATCGGCGTTTTTGCTACCAGTGACCCGCGGATCGACCAGGCCAGCCGCACCCGCTGTCAAAATATCGCCAAGATGGCCGCCGACACAATCAGCGGGGCCGTAGTGCTGCCCGATAAGACGCCGGTGCCGGTCGTCTACTCTACCGTGCTGGTAGACGCTGAAACACAGGCCGACATTGTCGCCCAGCAGTTTCGCAAAGCCAGCGTTGATATCCTGGTATGTGTGCCGGATACCTGGGCATTTCCGCAACTCACGGCGATCTCACTCCTGCAGCAATTTCCGCGACAGGCGCCGATAAATATTACCTGCGGCAACAGCGGCCCTAAGCCCGGCGTTGTTTACGCCCACGCGCTAAATGGAGCTATCAGCCAATACGGGCGAATGGCTGCCTTAAATGTCGGGAATTGGCCCGATACCGGAATGAATCCGAAAATGACCGACCGGACGGCCAAAAGCCTTGTAGATTGGTGCTATGCCGCGGTAACCGCCGTAGCTTTGCGGGGTCGAAGAGTGGTGATTCTTGGCCACGATTCGATGGGAATGGAAACCGCTCTGGCTCACATCATCCCTACGAGGAACACGTTCGGCCTGGAGATCACCCGCTTGGACATGAAACTTTTGGCCGACATGTTGAACAAAAAGGCCTACAACGAAAAGGAGCTGGCGGCATTGCGCGGCTGGGTAAACAGATACGTGGGCAAAAGGCTCCAGTTGCGCGACCAGGCAGACAGCGAGCGGTTCAATCAAGAGCTGGCAATGTATCTAATCACTCGAGACTTGATAGCCGGCTTGAACGCAGTAGGCGGCGGCTTTATGAGCCAATTGGAGTGGGGCAGCGATCCGCGAGGTATCCCGCTGCCGGTCGCTGACGTGATGGAGTCGTTCTTCAACAGCACCTTCGACCATAACGGGCCGAAAGCGCCGTTTCCCTTTGCCACCGAGGCCGATGTGCAGGGACTTCTGACAATGCTGTTTATGACGTATCTATCCGGCGGAAATCCGCCGCTGTTTATGGACTTCAGAAAGGTTTGGGAAGCGTGGGAGATTAAAGAACTAGCGCAAAAGGTTGGCCTTAAGTCACTGGATACGAAGGCGGACTGGTACAACAAAGGTTTGGTGGATGGTGACAATTCCGGCAGTGCCGCATTCGACTGGGCGGAAGAACCCGGAGCATCGGTCAGAAAGATCATGGACGGAGTCGCCATGCCGCTGGCGGACGAATCCTACTTCCCCGGCGGCGGCAATTCAGTTACGTTTATGACGCCGGCGGGAATCGAAGGCATTGCAGCCAGATTAGCCTACGGCAGCACAAGTGGACTTTTCAGCATGGTCTGGGACGAAGCTCACACAACCGAAATGCCGTCGGAACTGGCCCAGGCAATGTGCAGCTTAACTACTCCAACCTGGCCGCATACGTTTGTTGTGCCTAAGTACGCAAGCATGACCGAATACAAGCAGTATCCGCCGGCCAATCACTTCCACATGACCTGGAATCTGCCGGTGGCAAGGCTTCAGCACTGGATGGATCTAACCGGTGTGCTATCGGTGGCGCCCTGGGCCGCTCGACCGAAGTTCATCGAAGGCGCCGATAGACCGCAGCCCTTGATACACTTAATAAATGGCGGTGAGGACGCTTTTAAGCTGCTGCGGCGCCGCTGAGCGCCTTTTCAGTGCGTACTGATGGCTCAGCCATAACCTTTTAGTTCTACAGCGCAAATGATTCTACTGATAATGGTAGGAAAACAATCCGAAACATGACATCCTAAGTCCTAAACAAATTCCAAATTCGAAATTCAAATGACCCAAACGGCTATCGCTACTGAAGTGGTATCGTACGCCCTTAGCCAACTTTGGACACTCCCATCCCCAAGCTGCGCTTGAGGCTGCCACACCCGTCGCAGTTTACTGCGGGGGTCCGATGCCGTCCCGCCGTCGGCTAAACCCCGACAAGTCGGNNCAGAAACCTGCATACCCTACGGACTTGGTGATGAACCAAGGCGGGTCATAGATGAGTTGTCGCAGATTCGGATGGTAGATGTGGTGTTGCCGACGCGGTCGGGCGTGGAGATTCGCAGACGTTGATCACCCAGCCGACCGAACATCAGGCCATTCTGCTGCATCACCTGGGGCTGCACTTGCCCTCTGATGGATTCGGCAGGCTCACCACAGGCTTGCCGGTGGCAGAAAGTAAGATGAAGCGGATGTAGTGAAGACTTTCTTTGTTTTTGCGCTGAAATCAGCGATTTTGACCCCTAACTGCGGAAGTTGGGTTAGCCACGGCCAGGATTTCGCTCCCAGGCGGCCTTTAACCGCAGAGAGCACCGCGACCGCAGAGCAAAAATGCAAATTGGTAAACTCGGCGCTCTGCCCCCTCTCAGAGCTGAACATCTCCGCTGAACCGTTTGGGGAAACCAGAATCGGGAATCGAATAGACACTTGCTTTAAGTCGTGCGCCGTTATCGTGACAAATGTCGATAATCCGTCAAGGAAGCTGCCGATCCCTGGCAACGAAAGGAGGGGCCATCTCTCTTTTGATGTGCCTTAAGGAAGTGCCGAACCGCGTTGACGGCTGGGCGATCAGCGGCTTCCAGGGTACATTCGACAGAGATTTGACCAAGCTTGACGGCATTCCCATCAGGCAATTCCTGGTTGGGACGGCTGAAATGCCTTAGATTGGCGTCCCCCGTTCCGGCTCGGGCCTTCGCCCCGGCGAGTCGCCCAGACGAGGCGGCGTCACAGCCGTAAAGAGGGACCGGCCGTCCCTTGCGCCTTGTCCGTGGGCAACCCCAGCCAAGGCAGGAACCATTCGATGGACACGGGGCGCAGGCCGACACGCGACAGTTAGCGCGCCCGCAGATGTGCTAAAAACGCCAGACAACGAGGAACGATAGATGAGCTTCGGGCAGGTGCTGTCGGGCGAGTCCGCCTTGGGCGGATTACCGTCTCTTACTCGCCGTTACGAGCCTTGCTGCGGAACGACACCTAATTTGACCCAGCCGCGCTTGACGTCGTAGATAAAGCTGCCTCGCAGGCGGGTAGTGATAAAGACATAATCACCATGAACGGCAAAAACAGCTTCCACTTTGTCCCTTAGCTTGATTTGCGCTGCACCTGAATATAATAGTGCGTTGCGAAGTTCCGTTCCGAGCTCGAGAATCTGTTCGTCGGAAAAACCGGCGCGCCGCATCACCTGGACAACGCCATCAGCACTAAGTACAACTACGTCCTGATTGCTCAGATGAATGACCGTAAATCCTGTAGGCCTTCCGCTAAGCTTGTCGCCTATGCTGCTCGTGAGGCTGCCGATCTGTGCACAACCAACCACGCCCAAGCATAGACATGCCGGGAGCAACAGGCTGGCCAAGGCCGGCAACCTGCAATTTGCGGTCTCCAATTTATGATTTTGATATTTCATCCACCTCACACTTATTTGTCCTCCTCCTCATATATCATTTTGTCAATCGGGGCCCGAGTAAATTCCGGTCGTGAATCCCGCAATAGACCCGTCCCTTCGGCACACTCAGCTCGCTGCGCTGGCCGCGGGGCAGAGCAAGCACTGAGCAGGGTCGAACGACTGCGGGGCTAAGTACTAGCGCTCACCCCTTCATGCCTGGCGTCTCATCTGATCGGCTGAGCTAAGCTCTCTTTGAGAAGCCTCTCAAATTGATCCCCGGCTGCTTCGCTTGGAACTTGCCGGGTCGGCTGCGTCAAGCTCTTTTGCAGGTTCTGCTGGAACAATGTCTGCTCGGCCGGCTTGATCTCTGGAGGTTTTTCGGCGGACGGCTCAGCAATTTCCAGCACCGCCTGGCGTCCCTCCGGTATCAAGTGCGCGGTGATAAATACGGCGATCTCTCTTGTAGACTTATCGCTCTCGTTGTTTTTGAACAGAAATCCTATTACCGGCATATTGCTCAGCCCCGGCACACTCTTTGCCTTAAGACGTCTGCGGTTTTCGGTTAGGCCGGCCAGCGCCACTGTGCCACCGTCTTTGATCCGCACCGAGTTAGTTGCCGTTCGCCGGGTCACAACTGGAAGCTCGCTGCCTCTTCCCTGTGGAATGCTGTCACTGACTTCCACAGAAATGTTCAGGCTAATCTCATTGTTGTCTCCGATTCGGGGCGTAATGGTCAATATGGTGCCGGATTCAACTTTCTCAAGCTCAGATTGCGCGAAAAATCCNNTTTGCCGTCCTGGCCCATCACTTGGGGACTTGCTACGATATCCGCCTCGCCATTTTCGGACAACAGGTTCAATGTCAGCAGCAAGGCATTGGTGAATGTTCCATCAGGGCTATAGCCCATCTGCACACCCCAGGGCCATTGGCCGCGAGGCGGAATTGGCAGTTGGGCGGTCGCCGCTTCGGCGTACCGCCTGCCACCGTGGAGGTCAGACTCGCCAAAGAGTCCAGCCTGGATCTTAGGCCAACCCCACTCGATACCCAGATTCAGCAAGTTGCCGCGCTCCATCACGACAACGCGAGCATCCAGCATCACGTGGCGACTGGGCTGGTCGATGCGTTTCAGATCGGCAACAATACGCTCCAGCAGAACTGGAGGGGCGGTAACACACACCATGTTTGCATCGGCCTTAACATAACGCTGGAAGGACTGGGCCAGCAACGCCACCGCGTCATCGCAGTCCATATAGTTCATTTTCAGCCGGCGCGTCTCACTGACGGTTGCAAATCCCGGACTGGTCGGGTCCGATGAAGAGACCAGATAATAGTACGGCGTTTTCTTCACCACGAAGCCGGTGCCGGCCAGAACCATTTCCATCGCTGTGTCGAGCGGCACCCCTTTCAGCTCGCAGGTTATCGTGCCCGTAACACTCTCGTCGGGAATAATGACTACCTGCGCTGCCGTTGCGATATCCTGTAGGGCAATCCGCAGGTCAGTCTCGGCAAAGATATTCGTAATCGGCGTGTAGACCAAATAGGAATTCGGCACCTCCTTTACCGCGTAGCCCGTACCCTGCAGCAGAATCTCCAGCGCCCTTGCCAGCGGCACTTGCGGGATCTGCCGTGTCACCCTGCCCTTGATCGTACCATCAGTGTGGATTTCAACACCCGTCTTCGAAGCCAGCTCTTTCAGAGCATCAACCAGATCGGTATCCACGAAGACCGCACTGACCAGCGGGCCGTTACCTTTCACGATTAATCTGGTACCCGGAACGCTTGGCCCAACTATCGTCAGAGGGACATTGGAACCAGGCGTCTGTCCACTGAGCTGCAGGATAAGCTGATTCATTTTCTCCTGCAGGATTGCTAACTCTCGCTGCAACAGCGTCTTCTCCTGGTCGGCTGCAGTCGTCACAGGCGTTGTCGGACCAACTCGTGTCG
>JAFNGF010000424.1:2107-3979 GCA_017885385.1 Planctomycetota bacterium | reverse complement strand
GTATTGGACCAACCCGTGTCGTCTCAGGCGGCGTCGGACCAACCCGTGTCGTCTCAGGTGGTGTTGGACCAACCCGTGTCGTCTCAGGCGGCGTCGGGCCAACCCGCGTCGTTTCAGGCGGCGTCGGACCGACTCGTGTCGTCTCAGGCGGCGTCGGCGGAACGGGCTTACCCTCTATGATGTCGGTCGTAACATTCGTATACGGCACGCTGGCCGGCTCGAATGTGTAACCCTCTTTTTCCGGCGTAACTGTACCGCTCCAGCCATAAGGCACTTTGATCTGGTACTTACCGTCGGCGCCGGTGACAACGGAGCCTGCATCAGTCGCCGTGACCCGTACCCCTTCTATGCCGGTGTTGCCGGAGATTGTAAGCATAATCAATTCCCCGGTGTAACCCTGAGTGGTCTGGTCTGTAGTAACCAGCGGATAGGGCCTTTCAACTGGCGTAAAGGTATGGCCCGGCTTTGACGGCGTAAGCTTGCCGCTCCAGCCATAGTCTACCGACAGTTGATACTCGCCGTTAGCCTTGGTCATGGCGGAACCTCCGCCCTTATCTGCCAAGACCAGCGCCCCTTCGATCGGTCCCTTGTCTGAGTTTATTTTGCCGGAGATGACACGCTTCTGTAGTGTCGCAGTGTAGCTCTCATTAGTTGCAGCGCTGGTAACGCGAGCATATTCTTTCTTAGGCGGTTCAAAATCGTAACCCGCTAGCTTGGGCGCAACTGTGCCCTTCCAGCCCCACGGGACATTGGCCAGGTAACTGCCGTCAGGCCCGGCGACAAGATTATTTGGCAGGCCTTCCATTACAGCCTTGCCCACGCCTGCCGTGCCGGAAATTTGAAGAGTAATCAACTGCCCAATGTAATCCTGCTTGGCCCGGTTAACGATAACAGGCTCGTAGGCCAAAATAGCAGGCGTAAATTTATAGCCTTCCTTCATCGGCGTAACCGTACCGCTCCAGTTGTACGCAACCTTGGCGGCGTAGTTACCATTTACATCGGTAACAGGTTCACCCTGCAGACCCGTCATTATCACACCTTCCACGCCGGTTGTACCAGAAATGCTTAATATGATCGGCGTAGCGGTATAGCTCTGGTTAGTCTGCTCTTGGATAATCTTAGCGTAGGGCCTGCTGGATGGTTCAAAAGTGTAACCATCCTTCATCGGGGTAACTGTGGCGCCCCAACCATGCTGGACCACAGCCTTATAGTAGCCCTTGTCATCGGTAACCGGGTTGTCCGGCAAACCCTTCATCAGTACGCCGGGCACGCCGGTCGTACCGGAGATAACATAGGTCAGCGGCGTGGCAGTGTAGTTCTCATTAGACAGGCTGCTGGTGATAGGTGCGTACGGCTTATTAGGCGGATCAAAAACGTAGCCTTCTTTCTTAGGCGTAACTGTGCCGCTCCAGTTCCAGTCGACTTGGACACTGTAAGTTCCGGCTCCGCTGGTAACAGGATTACCAGTCAGACCTTGCATTACTACGCCGTCTACGCCGGCCGTACCGGAAATTGTAAATTTGAGCACTTCCGCAGTGTAATTCTGATTCGTCTGGTTCTGGCGTACCTTCTGAAATGGTCTGTTGGCCGGGGTGAATTTGTAACCTTGCTTCCGCGGAGTGACTGTCCCGATCCAGTCAAAATCAACGACAGCGCTATACAAGCCGTTTGGTTCGCTGAGGGGATTGCCCGGCAGACCATCCATTATGACACCGGGCACACCCGCTGTACCGGAAATGGTATAGGTCACCGGCGTGGCAACGTAGTTCTGAATAGTCTGGTTGCTTTTGAGCTGAGCGTATGGTCTGCTGGCCGGCTCGAAAGTGTAACCTTCCTTTACCGGCGTAATCTCCCCGCTCCAGCCATGTACAA
>JAFNGF010000424.1:0-2006 GCA_017885385.1 Planctomycetota bacterium | reverse complement strand
CCGTGCAGAAAAATACAATGGACAGAGCTATCGCACAGCCCGATAATATTCTACCAATATTCTTGTTTGCCATAAGTCAATATGCCTTTCTGGAGCCATAAACCGCCAATCCTATGGCCTTCTTATCTTGTATCGGCAATCCAGCCGCACTCTTTAGCAAAATTCTCGCACCTCTTCACTCACCACTTAACGCCACTTAACGCCTACTTTCTGCTCGAACTCCTGTGGGGTCGCAATTCCGACGACCCACTGGTCTGCCTGGCGCAAGACACTTATAGGTACTGCTACGCTTACCACGTCCTGGGACCCATATCGTAGAGTGGCCTCAAGACGGTACAGTCCATCGCGGATTCCCGCAAAATTAAGAACTCCGGAGAAGATTCTGGGTTCCAGCGGAAGCATCATACCTTCTGGTTCGCCGCTGAGCGCCAATGAGCGGAGAAATCCGCCTTCCGGCGTTCTAATGACGGCCACGCAGCTCGGCCTAAAGTGCATCCCTCCGGCATTCAAGAATGTGCTCTTAATACTGTACTCCGACCCGCTCTGCTGTTCGAGCTGTAGCGGCCAAGCGTTCGCCTCGGGCTTGGCCTGTACCTGCTTGTTTGACACACATATATACGCACTGGTCGCGCCTGCATTCTGACCGTCAACATAAATGGCACGCAGACGCAGAAGAGCATAATACCAGGCATGCATTGACGTTGGGTTCGGCATCTTCGTAACGATGCGCAGGTTCTGCGACCGCTGCGCTGCAATTGTGAATTCCTTGGGCATCACTTCCACCCACGGCGCACAGTTCAAATCCTCACCCCTCAATCCGCTATCCGGCAGGCCCACCCCCATAAGGACGGGCGGCATCGACACGGCCGTCGTGACATTGACGGCCTCATTCGAAGCATTGGTAACTGTCAACGTTGCCGTGCGGACAGCCCCCGGCACACTCTCTACTACAACCTCCAAAGGTTTCAGGTCAAGTGCAGCGTCGGCTGCAGCCCGCGAAAGCCTCTTGTCGCCGATAAAATCTATCTCCTTTTCTATTAGTTTTGTATGCCTGCCGTCAACAAACAGCCCCCCCTCCAGCTTGTATCTGCCCGAAGGCAAAGACCGCTCGATGTCACTTTCTAATGTCAGCTTGACCCCCGGAATGATGCTGCAATCCAGAAAGTCCGCCTCTGTGATTCTGCGCCAGTTGTCTCCTGAGAGAGTGCTTACCCTTACCTTACCCTTCAGCCGGGAATAGGTCCCGCCATTATTCGAGACGGCCAGCGTAACCAGAGAAGTTGCCGGCTCTTCGCCAACCTGCTCTTTGAACCTCATTCCGACGTCAGTTAATTCAACCTTATGCGGCGGCGCCCAACCTTCTATCTGTACCAGAACGGGGACCAACATATGAACGGCCAAGTTAACGACCCTTCCCTGCACCACTCTGGGCGTTGGCGTCATCGCCGCATGGATCGCCGCACCATAGAATCCACGCACATTGCGAGGTACACGCATTTCAAGCCGCACCGGCAGGATCGTCATTGGCCTCAATTGTACCGTATCAACCCCCAACTTTATCCAATCCTTGCAGGAAGAAAGCTTAGACGTATCGAAATTAGAACCCGGCTCGACCATCTCCCAAGACCCATCCTGTTCCTGAGTCAAGTCCAAAACCCTGAAGTCTATGACGTGGCTTTCTGTCATACTGGTGTTCTGAATCTGTAAATCCATCCTCACCACATCGCCTGCACGCGGCATAAGCTCTAACTTCATCGGCTGCATCATGAACTGGCCGGATACTCGGCCCGCAAGCAGAAATACACCTGCGATAATTCCAATAACCCAAGCCTGTCCCGAGCCCATTCGACTTCGCTCAGGGTAAACTCCGCGAGGGATCAGAAAGCGAGGCACCATATTGTTTCGACTTGTCTTTCCTGCCATGTCCTCACCCTTAAAAGAAATAGCCTCGTGCACTTTAGCCTCGGTGCTGACCCCTGCTTCCGCAGGGGCAAGCTTGTCCCCGC
>JAFNGF010000423.1 GCA_017885385.1 Planctomycetota bacterium | reverse complement strand
TTCGTGCTTCGAATTTCGTATTTCGTGCTTTCGCTCGGCGTGTCCGAAAAGAACTACGAAGGTTTCTACCGAAAGAGATACTATCGTGCCGGAGGCGCTGATGGGCAGACAGAATAGGGCCGTGATGGAAAAATGCCCGACCGGCGTAATTGTCTATCGCGGCAAATCCGCCCCCGAGCCCCGGCAGCCCGGCAGAAAATCTGCCGAGCAGGTTGTCAGGACCTAAGCACAGTACAGTCACATCTTGTGTAAAGCGAATTACTTTAGGTATTTTTCTGCCCCCATGGTTTTAACCAGTTTGTACTTTGGGGGCGAAGTTATTACGATTGCCTCAGCGTTCGGCATTTTCTCGATCAGGGCAAGGCCTTTTTCGACGCCCATTACGCTGACCGCGGTCGCCAGCGCATCGGCATCCGTAGCGCTATCGGTAATAATCGTCACACTGGAAAGACCTTCCGCGCCGGTTCCGCTTTGGCGGTTGATAATATGGCTGTATCGCTTGCCCTCGATCAAGGCGAATTGCTGATAATCGCCGCTCGTAGCAACCGCCGCGTTATCCAGCTTTAGTACCAATAATAGGTCCGATTCATCGGTATTCTTATTTACATTTGGATTTTGCAAGGCTATCGACCATTTGCTTCTACCCTTTGGCGGTTTGCCGAAGCATCGAAGGTCGCCGCCTATATCGACCATTCCGCCGACTGCTCCGGCTCTTTGCATCGCCTCGATAGCCTTGTCGACGGCGTATCCTTTTGCTATGCCGCCCAGGTCCAGTCGCATGCTGGCAACGGCGAACTTCGCCGTCCTATTGTTGTCATCGAGAATCAGCTTTTCAAAGCCCACTTTCGTTTTGGCTGCGGCAAGCTCTTCTTCGCTGGGAGTCCGGCTTTTCTTGCCTGCCGAACGCCACAGGTCCACCAAAGGCCCAACTGTAATGTCAAAAGCACCACCTGTGAGCTTGCTGAACTCAATGCTTTTTTCGAGCACTTCGTATGTCGGCTCGCTGACGGCTATCGGCCGGGCAAATCCGTCTCTATTCACCCGGCTTATTTCTGAATCGCTTTTGTAGTCGCTCATCAATTTGTCAACGCTCTCGATTTCCGCCAGAGCCGCCTCGACTGCTTTGTCAGCTATTTTGGAATCTGCCGCAATGGCAACTACGCGGGCAAATGTGCCCATAACCAGGCGGTGACCGCTGTCGACTTCAACTTGCTTTGCTCTGCCGGCAAAAAAATATAATGCCGTCACTAAACAAGTAACGGCTCCTGCGATCAAGATGTGCCGATTTTTTTTGCCCATACGATTTTGTCGCCCACAGGAGTTGATAGCGTCTGGCGTGAGAATAATCAATAGAAAATAATCAGCAATCAATTTATAATGCCGCTGTGGCTGGAAAAGAAGTCATAGTATTGACTGAGCAGATCGAGCGAGATTTTCTGCCGTATGTTCGCAAGCCCAGCAGGTATATCGGCGGCGAGGTAAACCAGGTCAAGAAGGAGCTCTCGCAATGCGATTTGACCGTGGCGCTGTGCTTTCCCGACGTATACGAGGTGGCGATGTCGTACCCGGGCCTCCTGATTATCTACGACATTGTCAACTGCATTGACGGCGTTGCTGCCGAACGGGTTTTTGCCCCCTGGATCGACGCCGAGCCGATCCTGCGCGAGAAGAAAGTACCACTATTCAGTCTGGAATCAAGGGCGGCGTTAAAAAGTTTCGACATCGTCGGTTTTAGTCTGACCAACGAGCTTTGCTACAGCAACGTGCTAAATATGCTCGATCTGGGCGGCATAAATATCCGCAGTTCTGCGCGAGGTGAAGGCGAGCCTCTAATTATCGCGGGCGGCGGAATGGCCAACTGCTGCGAGCCGATGGCTGAATTCATCGACCTGTTTGTCCTGGGCGAAGGCGAAGAAGCAGTGGTTGAGCTAATCGACTTGATCAGGCAGCAAAAAAAAGCCGGCGCCGCAAAGAGCGCGACACTCCTGCGCGCCGCCAGAGAATTCGACTGGGCCTACGTGCCGGCCCTTTATACGGTGCGCGAGTCACGGGTCACGGGGTCCGAGCGACGAAATGCCGTCGTGCAAGATTTTGAAAATGCTCCCGTGCCGCTTCGCCCCATAGTTCCTTTTGCCGAGGCTGTGCAGGAGCGAGTCTGCGTTGAGATTATGCGGGGCTGCCCAGGCCGGTGCAGATTCTGCCAGGCAAGTTTTTGCCGGAGGCCGGTGCGTTACCGCAGCGCAGAGAAAATTGTCGAAATTGCCAAGGCCTGCTACCGCTCGACAGGATTTGATACGGTCAGTTTGCTGAGTTTGTCCACTGCGGATTATCCACACCTGGAGGAATTAACCTCCAGCCTAAACCAGTATTTTCGAGACAAGTACGTTGGTCTGTCACTACCCAGTTTGCGAGTCGATCAGCAGTTGAAACTTGTTCCTGAGTTATTGACCAGCGTGAGAAAAAGCGGCCTGACAATCGCGGTGGAAGCGGCCGGCGAAAGATTGAGGCAGATTATAAATAAGCCGCTCAAGGATAGCGACCTATTTGCGGCGGTGGAGGCTGCGTACCGGGCCGGCTGGCAAAAGTTAAAGCTATACTTTATGGTGGGTCTGCCCGGCGAAACTGAAGCAGATATAAAGGCAATTGTGGATGTCTCGTGTCAGTTAGCTAAGCTGAGGAAGACAATCGACGGCAAAACTGCCCAGATAAATATCACCGTAAGCTGGCTTGTTCCTAAGCCGCATACGCCATTCGGCTGGCTCGGACAAAAGCCCAAAGCATATTTTGAGTGGGCAAAAGACTTGATACTCGATGAAAAACGAAACCTTCGGGCGAACTTTTTGCATTTTAAGTTCCACGATATAAACCGCAGCGTCCTGGAGTCGGCGATAGGCCGGGGCGACAGGCGTTTGTGCGATGTTATTGAAGCCGCCTGGCAGGGGGGTGCCCGCTTCGATTTGTGGGATGAATGTTTGAACTACGAGCTGTGGCGAAAAGCCTTTGAAAAGTCTGGCATAAACCTGGAACAGGCCGCACAAAGGCAGTTCGCCCCGGATGAAATATTGCCCTGGGAGCATTTAGGCGGCCCGGATAAGAAGTATCTGCTGGGGCATTTCGAGAAAGCGATGGAGCAGGCAAAAGAAATTGAGAACTGATAATTTAGAATGTAGAATAAAGGCCACAGACGCTGTCCCTTCGGCAGGCTCTGAGCAAAGTCGAAGGAGAACACAGAGGGCACAGAGGTAAGAAGCGGATAAGAGAAAATATGTGTTGTTTATCAAAAGCACGAAATTCGAAGTCCTAAGCACTAAACAATGTTCAAAATTCAAATGGTCGAAAACAACGGTTGTTGTCATTGCGAGCGAAGCGAAGCAATCTGAGAAACAACGATGATTCCTTCTGACTATTACGGAAGAGATTGCCACAGCCCTTTGGGCCTCGCATAGCCGGTTAGCCTTACCGTATGACGCGAAAAAATATGAACGAACAACAAATTGCCAATAGTACTGCGTTGGAGGTAATCTCATCTGATCAGTTACAAGAACTTGAGGGAATCATCCACGATGAATACTTCGAACTTGATAAAGTGAATTTCCAAAGTGAAAGAGGCATTCTCGAAATTCCCTATCGGAGGATATTTCACGGTGGGCCATCCCGGATAATCAAGAATTGGATCATTGCAAAAGTTGTCGAAGTCGATGTTGTCCGGGCAATACTCATTATTCATCACGTTACTGAATATTCAGCCCAAGACTCTGCCCATATTGGAACATATTCCTTCAATTCGATATCATACGATGGTCATGTGTTAAAGATCATCTGCAATGAATCCCTTGAGCTCAAAATGGTTGTGTCGAGATTACTTATTCAATCTTGTTATCTTGAAATGCGCGGAAAAGCCAGAATCACGCATGGCTCGTTTTGGGATTCTTCCACGGGTAATTTTGAGGAATAAGGAGAGTCGGAGCGCGTGCAGGGCGCCCGGTTAGCTAACCTGTTCGCTAACAACCAGAAAGGAGAATCACGATGATCGCTTTGTTCAAGAAACGTTTTGTGCGGTGGTCGGCAGTCGCCGGTCTGGTCATCCTGCTGGCCGCCGTCACGCTTACCGCGCCCGAGGCCAAGCAGACCGCAGTCGAGAAGTCAGAAAATATCACAAATGAGCTACCGTCATCCGTCCAGATGCAGTTTATGAGGCCCGGTCAACTGGAATCAGCCGCTCGAAAGTTTCCCGTCGTGTATGTGCCGTTTGGCCTGATCGAGTGGCACGGCAAACACCTGCCCCTTGGTAATGACGCCCTAAAGGCACACGCCATTCTGGTCAAGACGGCGGAGCAGTTCGGCGGGGTCGTTTATCCGCCCGTTTATTTCCACGAAGGCTTCGACCGCAAGGCGTTTATTCCCGTGCTCACCGACCTGTTTGAACGCCTCAAGAAGACGGGCTTTCGCGTTATTATCGGGGTCTCCGGCCACAATGTCCAGGGACAGATAGATATGATAAACCAAGCCCTTGAGCCGGTCGTGGCGGATGGAACTGTAGCCGGCGTGGGACTCTGGGAAGTAACGCTGAGCAGAGGCCAAGAATCGGGCACGGACCACGCGGCAAAATGGGAGACATCAAACATGATGTTCTTCTATCCTGACCTTGTCGATATGTCGGAGTTGGGCACCGGGCCGTTGGCCCCCAACATGAAGCCGCCTGACGGGATCGGCGGCCTGGATCCTCGCGTGCACGCATCCGCGGAGGTCGGCAGACGAAATGTGGCCCTTGCCGCAGAGGCTATCGGCAGGAAAGCCAAGCAGCTTCTGGAGTCGCTGCCGAAGGATCAACGAACATTCGGTCTGCAAGGCATCAATCCTAAGCACTGGTGGTCGATTTGATAGGGAGGATAATTATGACTGACATCCGGAAAGATAACGTCTTAGAATCGCTCAGAAATTCTCACCTTACGAAAGTGCTGCTCATCGGTCTGCTGATTCTCTTGCTTCAGATACCCATTTTTAAGATCCGAGGAATAATCAAAGAACGTGAGCAGACGCGCGAGCAGGCGGTTAACGAAGTAACGGCCAAGTGGGGCGCAAGTCAATCGCTGATTGGCCCCGCAATCGTTGTCCCTTATGTGAACAGGTCTTTGCCGGCGGACAATCGGAGACAGCAACCGCCTCGATCGGAGGTTGAATATGCGACTTTCCTTCCTGAATCGCTGAAGATTTCAGGAAAAATCGAGACTGAGCTGCGGTATAGGGGCATATTCAAGATACCAGTTTACAGGATGTCGGTTGCTCTGAGCGGCTGTTTCTCTCGGCCTGATTTCTCAGAATGGAGCATCGACAGCAATGATATTCTGTGGGACCGCGCTTATCTTTGCCTGCGCATCAGCGATGCACGAGCGATGACAAAATCGCCGGTGCTTATGTGGAATAACGAGCCGTTAGGCTTTTTGCCCAGCGCCGGCGAATTCGGGCCTAATCAGCAAGGAATTCACGTGAAACTGGCGGACCGCTTAGAGGGTCAGAGCTTTAATTTTTCATTTTCGTTGGAGCTAAACGGCGGCATCGGGGCGTTCTTCGCCCCCTTTGGGCGTGATACGGAAGTCCAGGTCAGCTCGAATTGGTGCTCGCCGAGCTTTCAGGGGACTTGGCTTCCTATAGAGCGCACGGTCAATCAGGACGGATTTGACGCCACCTGGAACATACCTTTTTTGAGCAGAAACTATCCCCAAAAATGGCAATCCTCGTCAAATTTGGAGTATGCTGTTTCGTCATCCCTTTTCGGCGTCAATATGATTTCGCCCGTTGACCATTATAGAATGTCGCAGCGCAGCGTAAAATACCAGATTCTCTTTCTCGTGCTGACATTTGCCACTTTATGGCTCTTTGAAGTCCTAATTAAAATTCGCATTCACCCCGTGCAATACCTGCTTACCGGCGCGGGTATGTGTATATTTTACCTGCTTGAGCTTTCGCTTGCCGAACATTTTGGATTTGTGCCGGCTTATGCGGCCGCCAGCGGTGCGATCATAATTCTAGTCACATCGTATTCGGCAGCCGTTTTGAAAACTACCAGGCGCGCTATGGTCGTTGGCTTGGTAGTGACGCTTTTGTATATATACCTATACGTGCTTCTAATGATCGAGGATTACGCACTTCTGGTCGGCTCAATAGGGCTGTTTGTTGCGTTGGCAACGATTATGTTCTTGACCAGAAAAGTGGACTGGTACCGCCTGACGAGCGGAACCGCTGCCGGATCGCCTGTGGATGATAAGGAATAGCCGGGCGCCGTGCCCGAGCGCTGTTGCACTGCGGCGGACTGCGGCGGAAGGTTTGTCAGGGTCAATGGATTATATTGGGTGATGTTATCTGTTATCGCTCCGGTAAGATTTGTCCAGCTGCCTATAGAGCTCAAGGGCTCTCTGGATTTTCCGGATAAGCTCTTGGTCTTTGGCGGGACGAGCGAGCTTTAGGGCTTTCTCTTCAGATAGAAGCGCCTCGTGAAACCGCCGAGCCTCGGCGTAGCTGCCTCCAAGAAGGTGATGCAGTAAGGCCGACGTGTCGATGTCTGGCTTCAGCGAGACGGCTTTGGAGTAATACGCTAGGCTCTGGTTGATCCGGCCTTGCAGCGCCCGGACCAGCGCCAGCTTATAGTGGGCCTGGGCGTCATTTGGTTCAATCCTTAGAACCTCCAACAAGTACTTGATTGCGGCATCGGGCTTTGCTTGTAGCAGCATCGCCTCGGCAAGGTTGTAGTATGCGTTGGCGTAGTTCGGGTCGATGCGTATCGCCTGCGAAAGATGTGTCGCGGCCTCGCCGGGCATATTTTTTAGCAGCAGAACGGATGCCAGGTCGGCATGTGCTTTAGCGTGGTTGGGGTCAAGCTGCAAAACCTTCGAGAAGTGCGCTATCGCCTCATCGAGCTTATCCTGGTAAGTCATTGCCAAACCGAGGTTGTAGCGCGCGTCGATGTGATTAGGATCGAGGCGGACCGCTTCCAGCAAGTGGGGGATTCCATCCTTCAGCATACCTTTATTTTTCAGGGCGAACGCCAAGGTGTGGTGCGCTTCGGCGTTCTTAGGATTTAGCTCCAGCGCCTTTCTACAAGCCTGCACGGCCCGGTCGAAATCTTTTGCCTTGACGAACTGAGTTGCGGCTCTGACAAAAGATAAATCATCCACGAATTGTTCGCGGATTGTCTTTATGCCGTCAGGGTTCAGCTTGACGAACTCCGGTATGTTCGCGGCTCGGTCCGGAGCCGTTAAATGCGACAGCAGGACGGCGGGTGTGCTGCGGCCTTGTTCATCGATGTGCGTAAGGAAAAGCTGCGTATAGTCTGAATACGCCTTTGACGAAAATACCAGCCACTTGCCGTTTGGCGACCAGCTGTGCCAGGAGTTCATCCGGCTTGTGTTGCACTCCAATCTTCTGGCCTGGCCTCCCTCTGCGGGGATAATGTACAGCTCGCTGTCGGGCTGGAGCAGCATAAAACTTTTTGCTTTGCAGAAGGCAATCCATTTGCCGTCGGGCGAGTATTTGGCGAAGAAGTTGCTCATGCCGTTGTTGGAAGCCCCCTCGAGGGGCGCGGGCGTACCGCCTCTTCCTTCATTGAATGGAATTTTATATAGATCGAATAGGAAGGTCTTACCCTCTTCGAGAAACTCTCTACATTCTTCAGCGGACAGAAGCACCTTGCCCTTATCGCGGACGGTCTTGAGCCTGTACGTTCTGGATTTGGCAAAGACAATACTCTTGCCGTCCGGGCTCCACGAGGGATTGCTCTGAACGTACTGCGGGTCGTCGGCGCCGGGCAACGCCTTGAAAGTACCCGTCTGCCTGTCATATACGCAGAGGATGCCCTGAATCGGAAAGAAAAGCTGAGAAAAGGCAAGGTCCGGTCTTGGCACAAAGACGGACTTGTCCTTGACTGTGCTGACGACGAACCTGCCGTCCGGAGAGATCTGGGAAAGAAGACCAAAGGTGTCCTCGCCGTCCTCCTTTCGGTAATCATCCCATGTGATGATGTCACTTGTGGCAAGTGTCATTTCTTCTGCAACCGGCGTAATGACATACGAGCCTTTACTGTTGGCATAGTCCACATCCATCGCGAGGATTTTTCCATCCCGTGGGAACGAGTGGCAGTTTCCGCAGACCGGCAAATTCTCAAGAACGACCGGCGGCTGCTTTGGCGAGGAAATCGCACCGAAACGCCATCTGATGTGTGATGGGTCTTTGACGGCATTGATGAAAGGCAGGTCTACATCGCGGTAGAACAAAGGTGCGCCGACCTGGTCTTTCGATGTTTTAATCGAAATTCGACCTTTTGAGATGACTTTTACAGGATTAGAGCCAGTGACGCCCAGAATGGTAACTTCTGCGTCTTTTTCCAGAGACCTATTCTTTATGATCTCCCAGTCCTCGGCGCTGGGCGTCCATTGGGCATAGCTGCTCAGGAAGCTCATCTGTTCCTGATCCTGGAATTTGACGGCGACCAGCCAAGCTCCGGACTGCGTATTGCCGTCTTGCCAGCGGAAGGTGGGCGGCACAATCTCCGGAGGAAAGAGCGTTTCGTTAAGTGGATAAGTGATGGTGAGCCTGCTGTATTGGGCCTGGTCATTGTAAACTGCCAGCACGTCTTCAACGCGGATGGGGGGTTTGCGCAAGATTAATAACGCTGTGATAGCGCCGCCCAGTATTATGACGCATACGAGCAAGTATATGACGAGCTTACGCATCGCTGCCGGCAAATCGAGTAGTAGTGTTTCTTAGATAGCCTATCCTTTTCTCATCCCCTGCGGCAGGTCGATTCCGCCACGGCCTTTAGCGTCCCTGAAATCCACAATGATTTTAACCGCAACCTCCGGGTCATCTACAACCGTGAATAGCTTCATATCTACGGCAGAGATGTGATTGTATTCCTTGAGCATCTTTTGCTGCATCCAGTTAATCAGTCCCTGCCAGTATTCGCCGCCCATTAAGATAATGGGGAAATAACCCTGCTTTAGTGTCTGAATCAGCATAAGCGCCTCGGTAAACTCATCGATCGTCCCGTAGCCGCCGGGGAAAACGATGAAGCCGTGGGCATACTTTAGGAACATTACTTTACGGCAGAAGAAATACCTGAAGTTCAGCGGCAGGTTCTGATATTTGTTGGGAATTTGCTCCAATGGCAGGTCGATATTCAGCCCGATGCTTTTGCCGCCCGCTTCTACAGCTCCTTTATTTGCTGCTTCCATAATTCCGCTGCCGCCGCCGGTTATTACAGCAAACCCGGCTTTTGCGATTTTGTAGGCGGTTTCCTGGGCAAGTTTGTAGTATTGCTGCTTCGGCTTAGCCCTTGAGGAGCCGAAGAACGACACCGCCGGCCCAATTGAAGAAAGCTCCTGGAAGCCTTCAACGAACTCGGCCATTATCGTGAATATTCGCCACAGATCCTGGACGGGGCTGCTGAAAGTGTTGGCCATAGAGAAACCTCTCTGCGAACTCAAAGATTAAAAATAAAAAACTCAAACTGACCGATTCGTCGTGTCATTCCTGCGGAAGCAGGAATCCATTAACATATCGCTTGAGTGGATTCCCGCTTGCGCGGGAATGACAAAGTGCGATATGTCACTGTTAAATACTCACTTATGGCAGTGTCCTACCGAAAAATCGGTCAGTCCGTAGTCCGTAGCATACCAATCTTTGGACTAAATCCTAATATCGAAATTTTGTAACCGTTCACAGGGTAACATGTCGAATTTTGGCCATTTTTCGTCATTGCGAGCGAGGCAGAGCCGAGCGCGGCAATCTCAGCACTACGAGAGGTTAGGATTGCTTCGGCCTAAAGGCCTCGCAATGACATAAAAACGCTGATTTATCGCTGTGAACGGTTACGGAATTTTGAGTTTTTGTCATTTGAATTTGTTTCGGATTCAGATATTCGATATTTGAAATTTCTCGTCAGCGGTTCTGCTATTTTCGTCCATACAGCAGCTTCCCCTGGCGAACAGCAGGTCGCTCAACAGTGCCGACAATCTCCTTACGCCACTCGAAGTCATCGGGAGTGACCACGATAACATCCTTGGCAACAGGAATGTCATGCAGCGCCACCGCAATTTCTATGGCCTTTTCGCGCTTTGAACCCGAGACGGGCATCACAATAAGCAAATCCACATCACTATCCCGTCCAGCCTGTCCACGGGCGTGCGAGCCGAAAAGAATAATTTTGTCCGGCTGGAATTGCGTTACGATGCATTTGACCATCTGGCGGATATAGCTCTTAGTTAAGTTTTGGACTTTGCCCATGATTGCCTTCTCTGTCGGGTTGACTGCTTCTTCACCGGTTACATGATACAAATCAAATGACGCATCTGCAAGGGGGCAAAATTGGTCAAAGCCCGCAATGAATTGCGGGGCTAAATATTATTTTGATGCGACGGCGGCCTTCGAAACCGGCTGGCGGGGTTCGAGGGCGGATTTGCCGCGATAGACAATTACGCCGGTCGGGCATTTTTCCATCGCGGCTTTGGTCTGCTCATTGGGCTGGTATTTTACGTAATTGACACGGGCTAAATTATCTTCAACTAAAAATATATCGCTCTGCTTGGCACAAAGCCCGCAACCAATGCAGCCGACCGTGCACATTGACCGTGTCACCTTGCCGGTTTCTTGGCTGC
The DNA here is from genome assembly GCA_017885385.1 of Planctomycetota bacterium. Taxonomy (GTDB): domain Bacteria; phylum Planctomycetota; class Phycisphaerae; order Sedimentisphaerales; family Anaerobacaceae; genus JAFNGF01. The sequence goes on along the minus strand of JAFNGF010000423.1, from coordinate 1,402 downwards.
TACAAGCGACAATCATCATATTCTCGTGATAAAAAGGCAGCATCTCGATCAGATTGCGCGGGCAGGCTCTGGTGCAGACTGAGCACCCGGTGCATTTTTCGTAATCGACCGTTGCCAGGCCATCAACGACGTGTAGGGCGTCGAATCGGCAAGCCCTTATACAATCGCCGAATCCGAGGCAGCCGAACTTGCAGGCCTGGGCATTAGGCAAGGCATTGGCAGCGGTACAGCTTTGTATTCCTTGATACTTGGCATAATAGGTTTTATCGCCGCTGTGGGAACGGCAGCGCACAATCGGTCTTTGAAGCGGTCCAGAGTCGCTGATTTGAAGATTCAGGATCCGCGCGATTTCCGCTGCCGTCGCCGGTCCGCCTGGTGCGCATCTTCCGAGCAGGCTGGGACTTTTCAGAAGTGCCTGCGCATATTGCATACAGCCGGCGAAACCACACCCGCCGCAGTCAAGGTTCGGCAGAGCCTTGTGGACTTGTTCCGTCTTCAGGTCGACCTGAACTTTGAGCCTTTCGTAGGCAATCAAAAGCACTATGGCAAAGCCCGTGCCCAACCCAAGCATCGTCAGGCCCGCAGGCCAGGCACTATTCCATAATTGCGTTATCTGGGCCCAGCTCATTTTATCATTCCTGCGAAGCCCATAAAGGCCAGCGTAAGGACGCCGGCGGTGATAAGGGTAATCGGAGCACCTTGAAAACCTGCCGGCACATCAGACAGAATCAACTCCTCCCGAATACCCGCCATTATACAGATGGCAACAGCAAAGCCGATGCCCGTCCCGGTGCTCAGCACAACCACCTCCAGCAGATTATCTATACCCCAGATGTCTATGAAAAGGCACACTCCCAGAATGACGCAGTTTGTCGAAATCAGAGGCAGGAATATGCCGAAGGCATCGTAAAGCGACGGGAAGAATTTCCGCACATACATCTCAACTAATTGCACGGCGCCGGCTATGATCACGATGTAGCAAATATACCGCGTTATTTCCAGACCCAGCGGGGTGAGAATATAATAATCGACCAGCCAGGTCAGTGTTCCGCTAAGGGCGGTAACGAAGGTAACCGCCAATCCCATCCCGAAAGCGCTATCGATTCTTCCGGAAACTCCCAAGTACGGGCAGGTTCCAAGAAATTTGGTAAACACAAAGTTGTTCACCAAAACGACCGAAAGAAAACCCATAAGCAGAACGTAGAATCTATCCATATCAGCTTGCCTTTCTTCTGGTCAAGACACCTGCCAGCCCAAGCAGTAAGCCCAGCGTCACGAAGGCGCCGACCGGCATCTGCATCGCCAGCCAGGGGACAAAACTGCCTGGCATTACCCGAACGCCGAAAAAGCAGCCGGTGGCAAGGATTTCACGAATCCCGGCAAGAATACAAAGAGCTATCGT
>JAFNGF010000422.1 GCA_017885385.1 Planctomycetota bacterium | reverse complement strand
AGCGTTTCTGGCTGAACCTGCAGGGTCGGTTCGATCTTGAGACTGAGAAGGACCGGCTTAATGGACGGATCGAAGCAGAGGTAAAGATATTCGAGAGGAGTCACGCCTAACCAGGCAATGCAGCCGACCGGCNNCGAACGCTCTCAAATCCAAAGGAATAAGAATATTCTATGATGAATACGAGCAGGTGGACATGTGGGGTAAAGATTTGTATGTTCATCTGGATGAGATATACCAGAACATGGCAAGATTCTGTGTTCTCTTTGCTTCAAAACATTATGCCCAAAAAGTCTGGTCCACCCATGAGCGGCAGAGCGCCCAGGCACGTGCTATACGTCAGCATTCAGAATATATACTTCCAGCAAAATTCGACAATACCCAAATTCCAGGCCTCCGCCCAACAATTGGCTACATGGATTTGAGGAATATGACACCTAACAGACTGGCAGATATGATAATTGAAAAAATTGGCAATAGGCAGACTGTAAATTACTTCCCCCCTCAGCCAGATCGTTTATATAAGAGTTTAAAAGCAAGGAGCAATAAGTCAAAAGGCATAGCATTTTCGCGAGCCCATGATTTATTCCGTAATTTACAGCGCATGTCTAAGGATGAAAGAGAAATAATATTTCAATCCTTCATGTGTGGCTGTCCTGCTGAGTTGCCCGACAATATCCATATAAATATGGATTTACTTAGGCGAGTAACTGACTTTGCACCAACAAAAATACACCGCCTTGCGAGTGGACTAAGTAGTTTGGGATTCAACATAACCTATCGCGCTCATCATGAGCATGATGAAGATGCCTCTTTAAGAAACGCACGTGTGCTTGTTATTGAATGGCACGATATGTCAACAGATGATGATGTCGTTGGTAATGCAACAGTTGTTGTAAATGCGATGATCTCGGGTGCTCTTGAAAATCTTTGCGAAGAATGTGGAATAAATCACCTACGGAAATTGGATTTCTCACAACTTGCTACCGTAACAAGATCAGTTGAGGCACGTCATATTTCAAAGGGGAAAAGCACGGCTTAACAACCGGCTCGACCCGACCGGTGATAGCTTGACTGATTTCTTGTTACTCCCTGCCCGGGTGGATCAGCCGGGGCATTAGGCCGAAGATCTCCGTGAGCCGCGATTCGTTTGGGGAGCGGAACGTTAGGGAAGACTCCGGCCTCATCCGTCCCGCCCTCGGTCACCGGAAAATGGAGATGGGGCGGCCCTTGACATGGCCGCGAGGCGGATTTAATATCTGGCGTGATAAATAGGGGTTGAATTGATTTTCTCCGAAGCATTGTCCGTGGCCATAGCGATGTGATGACTACGATGATCTACACCCATGTCCTCAACCGGGGACCGGCTGGAGTTCGCAGCCCCGTCGACGCACTCTGAGGCCATGGTGGAGGATTTTATGTCGATCCGTATAAGACACCGTGATAAGAATAGAGTCTTGGCGCAACAGGCTGAAATTTCAATAGTTATGACGGGTGCAATTTTCGTTTCGCAGGCGTCTTATACGGCACTCACTGCGGCTTTTGGAATATTATGCGGATCAATATAATCAATGCTGGGTCCATTGGGAGGTAACGATGATAGTAAGTCTGAAGTTCTGCCGCCGTCTCCTCCTGGCCAGTGCCGCTCTGCTCGTCGTGGGGGCCCTCGTTGTAGCCGCAGGCGTGATTCCACCGGTCAAGGCCGATATCTTCCCCTCTGCCACGCCCCAGAGGGCCGTTGCCGCGTTTTGGGGCAACGTTGCCTTCAACCTCCTCGCCGCAACGGTGCTCGTGTTCATCGCCCTTCGGGCTACCGGCCGTAGTCGTCTCTCGACCACCGTTCTCGGCCTTCTGGCGTTCCTCGCGCTCCTGCTCGCCTTTGCGCTCACCGACGCGGCCTTCGCGTATCAGGCCCACGGAGCCGCAATGCAAACCGTGCGCATCCTCCTTTTCTTCTGCTCCGCAACCGATCTCCTCGCCGCGGCGCTGGTCATTACAGCAGTGTTCCTTTTTCCCAAGAAAACATGAATGGACCTAACCACTGCTTGCATCGGACCCACCTTCGCTGTCGCTCAGGTGGGCCGCTGATGCCTGACGTTATGCGGACATCTTCGTGTCGGAAAGTGACCGAACCCGCTCTCGGCAAGGCGGCACAAAGCGAGGCCTCATGAACCCGCTCACCTACATGGTCTGCTTGGCGGTGCTGGTTGGGCCGGCGGTCCGTGTTGCCGTCTCACCTGACCAAGCAGCTTCAGGCCGCCAGGGCACGGCGGCCAAGCTCAAGGTCGTATCGGCAAAGAGGACGAACAAGTGGTCCTTTGCCGGCACCGACTTAACCGCGAAAAAACCTGATGACATTGTGCTAGTTGTCGACATTTCAGGCATCAGTATCGACGAGTTCCAGAAGTTCCAGAAGTCCGCGAAAGAAAAGATCTTTCTCTCCGCGGGTGATACACGATACGAACCGTCACTTTTATCGTCCGGAGCATGGCGAGAACCCAATGGTTCGCTTACGGAAGAACGATTGATCCTGGTTGTTGTTCCGAGAAGTACACGGGCGTTTACTCTTCATTTCGTCGAGTTTCCGCCCGTGCCTTTCACAGCAGGGGAGACCATCGTGCCCCAACTTCCTTGAGAAACTCGAAGGAGCGTTCTGACGAGAGAGTGCGTGAACAACGGGGAAAGTATCTCCGCAGCCGCATAACAAGGCGCTGCACCCGACACCGCTTCGGCGCTAGCGCGCCTTCAGCGGTGCCCTCACTCGCTTTGCTTGTTCGGCGCGGGTGAGCGCCGGCCGTTGGGTGCTGGGCATTTTACCCTATAAACCATTTGACTAACGACACCAAAGAATGTATCTTTATTGTAGACACGACAGGAGATACCCTTTATGCTTACTAAAGTCCAAAAATGGGGCAATAGTCTTGCCTTACGAATACCCAAAGCGTTTGCAACTGATGCTCAGCTTGATAATAACTCAGTTGTAGAAGTATCACTTATCGAAGGGCAAATTGTGGTCAAACCTATAACTGCACCGAATTGGACCCTTGAAAAATTGTTAGCGGGTGTCCATAGAGACAATATTCACCACGAAACCGATACGGGGAGTGCTGTAGGAAACGAAGTGTGGTGACTTATGGCATATATACCCAATCGTGGGGATATTGTTTGGATTACCTTCAATCCACAAGCCGGACATGAACAAGCAGGGCGACGACCGGCGTTGGTTTTGTCGCCGGCGGCATATAATGGCAAAGTAGGGTTAGCTATTTTCTGCCCGATCACAAATCAAATCAAAGGATATCCCTTTGAAGTATTGATACCTAGCGGGCTAAGAATTAGCGGAGCCATATTATCCGATCAGGTGAAAAGTCTTGACTGGAAAGCAAGGCAAACAGAATTAGTGTGTAAATTACCAGTGGCGACGCTAGAAGAAGTATTAGAAAAACTGGATACGCTCTTAAGTCGGTGAATCTCAAGGCAGTTTCGTATGGGAGAAACGCACCTAACCACTCGCTCAAGCGGACGGCGGTTGCGCCGCCTTAGGGTATGCGGGCTTCGCCGGCAATGTTTTGAGTGAGCAAGGGCGCTTGGCCTGCATCGCGCCGCCGCTTAGCTTGAATGTTGGGCCGGTTGGGCTGGTACAGTCGAAGGCAAGGTGATTCGGTTTCGTTAAGCTCTGCCATCAAGGTCGACCTTGTGGCAGAACTGATCTTCTGATGGGAAAATCGAGTCAAAGACGGCCACCCATCGCTAAAAAGAAGACTTGAGACCTGATTTACTCCCGCCTCTGATTGTGATAAAAATGAATCCGTCAGGTACTTATCCCCGCATAAAGGAGTCATAGATGTGTGAGCTCAAGGATGTCTTTATCGTCGGCGGGGCCCGCACAGNNAAAGAAGCCGTCCAGCGGGCAGGGGTCAAAGCCGCTGAGGTGGACGAAGTCATTATGGGCAACGTCGTCTCGGCCGGCGTGGGGCAGGCCCCGGCCAAGAAAGCCGCCGTCCTGGGAGGGCTGCCCTTCACCGTGAGCTGCTTCGCCGTCAACAAGGTCTGCGGCTCGGCCCTCAAGGCCGTGGCCCTGGCTGCTCAGGCCATCCAGCTTGAGGAGAAGAACATCGTCGTGGCCGGCGGCATGGAGAGCATGAGCCGGTCGCCCTACCTGCTGTGGGGTCTGCGTGAGGGAGTCAAGTTCGGCGACACCAAGCTCCAGGACGCCATGATCCTGGACGGGCTGTGGTGCGCCTTCGACAACGTCCACATGGGCCTGACCGGCGAGGTGGTGGCCGAGAAGTTCGGGGCCAGCCGCGAGGCGCAGGACGCCTTTGCCCTGAGCAGCCAGCAGAAGGCAGTCCAGGCTATCGAGAAGGGCTATTTTAAGGACGAGATTGTGCCCGTCCCCGTCCCCCAGAGGAAGGGAGACCCCGTTCTTTTTGCAGTGGACGAGGGGCCCAAAAAAGACTCGACCCTGGAGAAGCTCTCCAAGCTCAGGCCGGTTTTCAAGAAGGATGGGACAGTAACGGCCGGAAACGCGTCCACTCTCAATGACGGGGCGGCTGCCGTTGTGCTGGCCGGCGCAGACACGGTCAAGGATAAGGGGCTGCGGCCCCTGGCTAAGATCCTGGCTGTGACGACCAACGGAGTTGAACCGTCCCTGGTCATGTACGCTCCCAAAGGCGCCATCGACAGGCTCCTGGCCCGGGTGGGCTGGAAGGTCAAGGACGTGGACCTCTTTGAGATCAACGAGGCCTTCTCCTCCCAGCTCGTCGTCCTCATCAAGGAGCTGGGCCTGGACCGGGAAAAGGTGAACGTCCATGGGGGCGCCGTGGCCCTGGGCCATCCCATCGGCGCCTCGGGCTGCCGTATCCTGCTGACCCTGATCTATGCCCTGCGGCATCGGGGGCTGAAGAAGGGCGTGGCCGCGTTGTGCCTGGG
>JAFNGF010000421.1 GCA_017885385.1 Planctomycetota bacterium | reverse complement strand
TGCCTACGCCCGGCGTTGCTAATCCATCGGTAAGAACCATTACTGCCACTACTACGCTTGTGAATGAGCGGGCTGATAAGCGAGTCCTTGTTCCGGCCGGCACTATTAGTGACGATTGGAAGGGCGGCAAGCCGTTTAATGATTCAGACTGGGCGCCGTGCACAGGTGGTGCCGGCGGGGTTGGTTATGAAAGGGACAGCAGCTATCAGTCGTTGATAACGCTCGATACGGAGGCCCAGATGTATGGATCGGGCAAGAATAATTCCTGCTACATTCGTGTTCCGTTTACGGTTGATGCGAACGTTCTTGCCGACATCAACGAGCTGATGCTGAAGGTGCGGTATGATGACGGTTTCGTTGCTTACCTAAATGGCACCCAGGTGGCAAGTCGGAATTTTACAGGCACGCCTTCGTGGAACTCACATGCTGACAGCGCCATTGAAGCGAGTGTTCAGGATTTTGATGAGTATATTGATATTTACCAGTACGCAAGCAACGTGAAGGTGGGGGCCAATATCTTGGCCATTCACCTGATGAACAGCTCACCGACCAGCTCGGATTTGCTTATGAGCGTAGCCTTGGATGCGGTTTCGGTGAAGGTAGAGGGTGAATTGGGTCTCCAGAACGATTTGAACCTGCTGGACGGCTTGCGAGTTACTGAGCTTATGTATCACTCGCCGGAGGGCAGCGACTTTGATTATGTTGAGCTGCAGAACGTGAGCGATGTGACGCTGGACCTTACGGGCGTGCGTTTTACCAAAGGCATTGAGTTTACATTTGGGCAGATGCAGCTTGCTCCGGGCGAATTCGTGGTTGTGGCTGGTGATTTAGCTTCTTTTCGGCTTCGGTACGGCTCAGGCGTCAGGGTTGCCGGGCAGTATTCAGGCAGCCTGAGCAATAATGGCGAGGATATTGTGCTGACGCTGGTCTTGCCGTTGGAGGCCGCGATAACGCGGTTTGGCTATAGTGACAGGTGGTATCCGACGACCGATGGCGGCGGCGAGTCGCTGGCTATCGTTGACCCGATGGCGGATGCAACCGCCTGGAGCCTGGCTGAGAGCTGGCAGCCAGCCGACCCCACTCCCGGCAGACCGTGACGCCCCAGGCGAAAATCAACGCGGGCCTGCGTTAAGCAGGACATCGACACGAGGGGCATTATGGCTATACGGCTTCATCAGAATATCCAGGTCACCGTCACCATCGAGGTCGCCGAGCTTGCCCTCATGGATGCCCTGGCCGTATGAGGCGATGGTTCGGCGGAAATTGCCATGCCCATCGCCGAACCAAACGTATGTCTTGGCATTGTCGCCGGCGCCGGGCTTACCCATCTCGCCGATGAGGATGTCCAGGTTCCCATCGCCGTCTATGTCTCGTATCTCGCACGTATGACCGTGCACGACAGGACAAAGTGTGCGGGCTATCCAGCCGTTTCCATTCCACTGGTACCACTTTGCGTCTCCATCCATATCGCCGGGACTAAAGACAACTTCGGGCCGACCGCCTTTGACCAATTGGCCGGCTGCACACTGTGTGAAGGCCATATTAGCATCGATGATGTTCTCGGTGTAATTTGTGCCGCTTAAATGTTTGAACCACCGGCCTCCGCCCACGATGTCGAGCTTACCATCCAGGTCGATATCGACGGGAATGGATGGGAATCCCTCGCGCTCCAGTCCGGCTGACCAAGAATAAATTGTCGTAGACTGCCAGGGACCGGACGACCTCTCGACTTCGCTCGGGGCAGGCCTGGGGGCGGACGGAATCTCAAAAAGAAGCATCTTCTTGTCCCCTTGGTTCCAAGAGACAAATTCCACGTCCCCATCGCCGTCGAAATCGCCGATGGTTTGGTCGTGGTGCTTATTAGCCCCGGAGTTTTTGATGTACCGGCGAGTCCACGGTTTGCCGTAGTCCGGGCACGGATTCTCCCACCACCAGATAGCGTTGCCGCTAGCATCTTGGCCGAGGATTATGTCCAAATCACCGTCGCGGTCGACGTCGCAGAAATCGCCGCCCGCCTCGGGCTTCAAATGAGTATTGTCGATGATGTGCTTGTCCCAGCCACGGCCATTGTATTTATACCACACGACCGACGGCGTGCGAGTTCGCTCGCCGATAACAAAGTCGTTGATGCCGTCTTTATCAATGTCCAGGATCAGACAACACGTCTGCTGGTCACCCTCGTTCGGGATCGGCATGTCACCTGTTACAGTGCTCTTGCGGAGCCAGGTTACGTCGCCGTTTGCGATACCGGGCGAGATAGCCCCAGCCAGCAATAAAATTGCCGCTATTTGTCGGGCTTTTGTCGGCAGTACATTTGCTATGTTTTCTATCCATTTTATTTTCTTTAGCATAGGCTGCAATCTCCTATAACGACCAGCCCGAGCGATAGGGTTGCCGTATGTATTCATTTGCCCCTTGGTCGTTGGTGATCTTCATATTGTCGCCGTCCCAGTAAAGTTTCTTGCCGGTGCGGATTGCGATATTGCCGAGCAGAACTATCTCGGTGAGCAGATCCGCCACATCGAAGTTACAACTGGCCGGCTCGCCGCCTCGGCAAGCTGCGATCCACTCTGCGGTGGTCAGGCTCTCTCCAAAAGCCGGTCGGCGGAGCGTCTGGGGCGGAAGTTTGTACTGCTGCATTTTTGACGCGGGAATAATCCTGCCGTCGTTTGTGCCGCCTAATATCTTGCCCTTATCTGCCACGTAAAGGTTTCCCTCGGCGGGCATTGGCCTGCCGTCTTCCAATTCAGCCGGGCGGGGAGGTTTTAGCCCGCCGTCGTACCAGAAAAGCTTCAACGCCGGCATGTCAGCCCGCGCGGGAAAATCCCACGTGACTACCGACGCCAGAGGCGCCGTTTCGGCAAAGACCTTCGTGGATGAGGCCTCAACGCTCGTCGGATGTCCGAGTCTCAAAGCCCGGCAAACCGTGTTAAAATGGTGGCAGCCCATGTCTCCGAGCGCACCAGTTCCAAAGTCCCACCAGCCGCGGAAATTCCAGGGATGATATACTGCGTCGGGTGGGCGGCCGGACGAAACCTGCTCAAGTGCGAGATGCTCCTTGGGCCATGAGGCCTTGAACGGTCGCATCGGGGCTGGGCCAATCCACAAATCCCAGTCTAAATGCGCGGGCACTTGGTCTTGGCCGTCCGGTCGGGTCATTCCCTGCGGCCATAAAGGGCGGTTCGACCAGCAATGAACCTCGCGGACCGGGCCGATAGCCCCCTCCCAGATCATCTCACAAAGTGTGCAGGCGCTATCGCTTGCACTGGAAGATGCTGTTACTTGTGTAGCGACCTTCGCCTTGCGAGCGGCCTCAGCTATCATTCGAGACTCATAAATTGTGCGGGTCAGCGGCTTCACACAAAGGACGTTTTTGCCCATCTTGATAGCCTTGCTCGATATTACCGCGTGCGTGTGGTCGGGCGTGGCAACCATTACAGCGTCGATGCCTTTTTCGGATTCGAGCATCTCCCGAAAGTCACGGTATCTGGCGGCCTTGGGATAGCTGGCAAAAACCGGCGCCGCGTACCGGTCATCCACGTCACATAGGGCAAGGATATTTACGCCCTGCTGGCCGGCGCAGCCCTGAAGAAACGCCTTGCCTACGCCACCGATGCCGATGCCGGCTATGTTGAGCGTGCTGCTGGGCGAAATATGACCCCTACCGCCCAGCACACTCCGAGGGATGATTGTAAAAATAGCGGCAGCGGCTGCCCCGCGGCCGGCCCAGCGAGCTGCCGCCTGTCGCATAAATGTCCTTCGCGAGATTTTTTCATTTAGACAGAAAGGTTCTTGGTAATGATTCATAATAAGGCTCCTTTACACAATTTTCGTTGCACGGCAATTATATATCTGGTTTTCACCGGCAGCCAATCTTATGTTTTTCGCCGGCGGCTGCTCGCCGCCATCGAACACACTCAGTCTATAGGCGTAAATTTGGTAGTTGACAATAGACCCTGGTTGTGGATAATAGTACGCTGTAAAGTAAAAGTAATAGCGGGGTCATTAAAACGATTTTGCGAATCTATTTTCACCTTATATTCGGGAGGTGACAAATGAAATCAATCGTACTTACCATTTGCGCGGTGACTCTAATCTGGCTTAGCGCCCGTTGTCTCGCTAACACTGCTCAGGATTCATACGATGGTGATACCCCGGTGACATTGCAAGAATACCTGCGGTATGCCGCTCTAAATAATGCCGGGCTAAAAGCTGCGTTTGAGCAGTGGAAGGCCGCGCTGCAGCAAATCCCCCAGGCGGGGGCGTTGCCCGACCCGCAGTTCACATACGGCAATTATATCGATGAGGTTGAAACCAAAGAAGGACCTCGATCGCAGAACCTTCAACTGATGCAGATGTTCCCGTGGTTCGGCACGATCCAGGCAAGAACCGACGCTGCTGCGGCAGCGGCGCAGGCCGCAAAGAAGCGATACGAAGCGGCAAAGCTTGAGCTTTTCTTTGAGGTTAAAGACGCATTTTTTGAGTATGTGTATCTTGCAAGTGCGATTGAAATAGCGAAGGAAAATCTGGAGCTTGCAAAGCATTTCGAGGAAGTCGCCCGTATAAAATATACGACCTCCGAGGCGGGACACCCCGACGTCATCCGCGCACAGCTTGAAATAGCAAAAATGGCGGACGAGCTAAAGGCGCTGGAGGAGCTGCGAAAGCCGCTTTCCGCCCGGCTAAACGCTGCGCTTAATCCACCCGACGTATGGCGGATGGACCGCAAGGACCCTAATGTGCTGCTGCCCTGGCCCGAAAAAGGACAGTATAAGACGGTTGCGCTTAGCCGCCAACAATTGATGGAAGCTCTAAAGTCCCACAATCCAGAGATTGCAGCGATGGACTTTGAGCTGCAGGCGGCGAGAAGCCGGCTCGAACTTGCAAAGAAAAGGTTCTATCCGGATCTCAGCCTCGGCGTCGAATGGATGACAAACGAGGGGATGATGGGTACCGGGCTGAGAAACAGCGAAAAAGATCAGGTCGTTGTGATGTTCGGCGTGAACCTGCCCATCTGGCGGGAAAGTTACAAGGCCGGACAGCTGCAGGCAAAGGCAGATATGGCAAAGGCATCACAGCAAAAAACACAAACCGAAAACACTCTCGCGGCTCGTGCCGCCCAGGTTTTATATGAGTTTGAAGACAGCCGGAGAAAAAGAGAGCTTTATGGCGATACGCTCGCACCGAAGGCCCAGCAGTTGCTCGCTGCTTCCGAGGTTGCTTACAAGGCAGGAACAGTGGATTTTTTGAGCTTAATCGACGCGCAGCGGACACTATTGAACTTCAAATTGCTGTACGAACGAGCAGGGGCGGATAATCAGCAGCGTTTGGCCGAGCTGGAAATGCTTGCCGGGGCTGAGCTTACGAATTCGGCAGAGGAAACCACCGTCGGAAAGTCCGAGAAATAACGGGCTTGCGCACCGAGAAAAATGATTGCCGGTTAAGCCCAAAATTTGCTTGAACAGAAATCCTATGGGAATAGTATAGAATCGGGAAGGTGGGTGCTATGGACAAGACGGTTCACAAATCATTGCCGGCTGCTCGAACGGTAAAAATTGCCGCCTTGGTGATTCTGGCATTCCTGGCGGGGTATTTGCT
>JAFNGF010000420.1 GCA_017885385.1 Planctomycetota bacterium | reverse complement strand
GCGATAAGTATCTGCTGCTGCAAAGAGCAGCTCCGACGGCAATGATGCATGGTCCTTCCTATTGAGTTCGGACGTAAATGATGGTAAAGCTCGCGTCGGCGCCAACACAAGCCTGCAGCTACTGCCGTCTTCGACCCTGGAAAAAATGACCGCTGATATGAAGGAGCGTTTGGGCGAAGATTATAGAATCTGGGCCAGGGTCACAAAATACAAAGGCCGGAATTTTTTGTTCCCGATTTACTTTTTGCCTCTTAGTAAAGTCAAGGATTCAGCCCTTGCGACGCCGACGGATGCAAATTTGGCGGACATCTCGCAAGCAGCACAGATAATGCCGAAGCCCACAGCTAACGACCCGAACGGCACGTTAGCAATACCGAAAGCGATAATCGACCGGCTCAGCGACAGGCCAACCGTCTACCGCCGGCAGCCTGAAGAACCGAACAGCCAAGACCAAAATCACCAAAGCATAAAACAGGATTATGTACTGGCTGACAGAACGGGCTTTATTTCGGCTGGTCTACCATCGCCAATCCGCCTTACGTATGGCGGATTGGCGCTGCCGCGCACCGAGTTCGTTCTTGACGGCCTGGGGCTAAGTGTGCAGCAGGCTACTTTTCGGCTGCTGCCCTGCCAGGTTCTGGAGCAGGCTGAACTGCAATCCGCCACAGGCGGACTCCGGTCCGACCAAATCCGATTGAAAATAGCCGGAATCATAACCGAGTATAAGGGCGATAAGTATCTGCTGCTGCAAAGGGCTACAAGAGTCTACAGCCACGGCAACTTCGGCAGATAAAGGCTGAACGCATGTCGCAGGAGCTAAGCGAAATTCTCATCTCGTATCAACAACCCGACTTTAGTAAGAGATTGGAAAGACTTCGCGCGGAAGTAATCGGAGCGGCGATATTTGGCACAGATGACCCTCAGAAGGAGCAAGTAAGGCAGATCCTCTGGCAAGTCAACCGGCGAAAAGACCAGGCGCTAGCCGAATATACGGAGAAGTTCGATAAAGTCAGGCTCACGCCCGAGCAGTTTGCGATAACCACAAAAAACTTGGAAAAAGCTCATCAAGAGATTGACCGGAGACTTTTAGCATCGCTTCGGCAGGCTATTGACAATGTTAGATGCTACCAGGCTAAAATCTTCATCGGTGATAAAAATACCCATCCGGGAATAAGGTACACACCAATAAAAAGAGTTGGCATTTGTGTGCCGGGAGGGTCGGCGCCGCTGCCCTCGACCGTGATAATGACGGCAGTTCCGGCGCAGGTTGCAGGCGTGAAGGAAATCGCGGTCGTTTCGCCGCCCAGGCATAAAGGCAGTATTCATCCGGTCATCTTGGCTGTGTGTCACGAATTAGGAATTGGCGAGGTCTATCGTATCGGCGGCGCCCAGGCGGCAGCAGCGTTAGCATACGGGACACAAACTATCCGTAAAGTCGATAAGATTGTCGGCCCCGGCAGCCGATGGGTGCAGACTGCCAAATTTGAGCTTTTTGGACGTGTAGGTATTGATTCGATAGCCGGGCCAAGCGAAGTCTTGATAATCGCTAATGATAATGCAAATCCTGCGTGGGTGGCAGCGGATATGCTCAGTCAGGCAGAGCACGCACCGGGCAGCGCAGTAGTTTTTACAGATTCGCAACAATTTGCGGCCAAAGTTCTCGATGAGCTTAAAAGGCAATCGATTAGCCCCCGGACCCTTCGACAGGCTCAGGGCAGGCTCTGTGCCGGGGGCAAGCCCTGCCCACAGGTGGCAGGGCTAAACAGGGTTAAAGAAACAATCGAATGCCTGAAGAAATTCGGCGGGATAGTCGTATTTAACAACATGGATGACGCGATTGAACAGGCCAATTATTTTGCACCTGAGCACTTAGAGATTCAATGTGGTGATGGAAGTAAGAAAATCGCCGACAAGATCGAGAATGCGGGGGCTATCTTTATCGGTGATTACTCGCCCGTTGCCGTAGGCGATTACTGGGCTGGACCGAGTCACACGCTGCCTACGGGCGGATCGGCAAGATTCTTCAGCGCACTTAGCGCCAACGACTTTATTAAATCAACAAGCATCATCGAATACGATAGGGAAATGCTCGCCAAAAGTGCTGAAGATATTATTCGTTTGGCGGAGGCTGAAGGCCTGGACGCCCACGCCAAAAGCGTAGAAATTCGACAGGAACCCGAAAGGTAAAGACGCATTGTTCAATGCGCAACTTGCCCATCGTTCGCAAAGTAAGGATTATGATTTTTTATATTTAGCCCCAGGTTTCACCTGGGGTTTTCTTTCTAAACTTCCCAGTTGAGCTTATCCTGATACTTCCAATAGAACCTGCCCAACAAATGCGCGCCAATCAGCGCCAGGTAGAAAAAAACAAACAGGACAAGGTAGCCCAGAATCCACGATCGCAGCAAGAAATAGCCAGCGGCGGCTGCTGCCGTACAAAGCCCGTAACAGAATATGACAAGACCGCAGTACAAAAAGAACGTGCTAAATATCGAACCGATAATGAGCATCGGATTTAGGGCACGAATTGAGTCAAACATTACCACTGCCAACAAGCCCATCGGAAGCAAAAAACCTCCGCAGCCATACAGGACCCAGAAAATCGCATCGGCTCTTTGAGTGCGGCCAAAGTAGAACATCGCCGGCGCCATAAAAGACGAAAGACAAACCACAGAATTCAGCGGTTGCAGCAGAATATCCCACAAACTCGGCGCAATACCTGCGGTCTCGGGCGCTCTTATTCCGCCGGCGGCGCTATCCCGGATGCACTCACACACATACCAGTAAACATACAACACGAATATAACAAACGAGCACCAGTGGAGGATTATAAAAATGACAAGGAATATAAGCGCAGGCAAAAAAACCAGCGTAAGCGCGGCGAGAGACTTCGTCAATATCCGAAGTGCAAATGGGACGCCGGCACTGACGGCGATGAGCGTCAGGCCGGGCTTACTCAGAGGATAGAGCAACACATCAATAATCCAGGGGAGCTTGCACTGTGGGATTTGCTCGGCTTGTTGCGTCATAGAGCCACCCTGAAGTCTGCGGAGCCGTTCGTAAGCAGTTACGGCAGAATCAGGTTGCCCGGCTTGCTGCCTCTGGACCTCGATGTGCTCCGGGACATCCAGCAGAGTCAGGTCGTACGGAGAAGCCTTAGTCCCCTTGGATTCGTCGGTGTCTGGCCCAGCATCTTCGGTTGGAGGCTGTGGCACTTTGACGACGATTCCACATTTTGGACATTTGCCTTTTTTGCCCGCATGTGCTGGCGGAACATGCAACGTCCAGCCGCAGTTTTTACAGCGAAACTCTATCATGCAATCACATCACAAGCCCCAGTTGAGTTTGTCCTTGTGCCACCAGTAGAACCAGCCCAATAGGTGTGCCGCTACCATTGCAAGGTAAATAAAAGCCATCCCCGGATAGGTAAGACTTACGCGGAATAGACGCGCCACGACTAACGTAATCTGACCTATGCCCTGTTGTAAGCTCTGAGTGCTCGATAGACTAAAAGTATTGGATGCGATTACCGCAAGCAATCCACCAAGCACACAGAATAGGGGAACCAACCCACAATACGGCAGAAATGTCCGGAATATCGAGCCAATTATGAATACCGGATTGAGTGCATGTGTCGCGTCAAACAAAATCCCGGCAAGCAACGCCATAGGCAAAAAGAAAATCCCGCAAGCCGAAAGCGCCCAGAAAACCAAGTCGATCTTCTTAGTGAACACATAATAAAGCGCAACCGGCCAGAAGCAGATAGCAATTGCGCCCAGAATTAGGAAAAATTCCGAGAGAAGTTCACCGGCATTTGGCCAATCCAGGGTCGTGACGTCCGGCGCACGTCTGCCGCCCTTGCTGCTATCAAAAACGCACAGCGCGATGTAGTAAACCATATAGCCCAAGAGGACTAAATAGACACCTACAGCCAACGGGATTAAGATAAAAATATCTGCGGCCCGGAGCAGAAAGGTCCCGACCAACGAAGGTAAAAACCAAAAAATCATAAGATGAATTATCCCCGACACACTTGTTGGATATAGCAATACGTCGATAAGCCACGGCAGCTTACGCTTGACTTCTAATTGTGGTTCTTCAATTATTTTCACGTTGTCAAACCACCGTCTTAACGGCAGCCTCATCAGACAAAAGCGGTCATCAGACTTCCCAATTGAGCCTTTCCCGGTAGCGCCAGTAGAAGCGACCGAGCAAATGGGCTATTACAAAGACTATGTAAAGCAATATCGCGGTAAATCCCGCCTGCAAGATCAGCGTGAGCACTTTGGGCAGCGGTATGTCTTCCGGCTGTATGTTCATTATAGCCGCGATGGGCAGCACCACCCCGCAAATCAGCAATACAAGCCCACAGTACTGGAGGAAGGTACTGAATATTGAGCCAATCAACAAAACTGGATTGAAGGCTGCACCAGAATTGAACATTACGACAGCCAGCAAACCTATCGGAAAGAAGAAAACGCCGAACGCTGCAAGAAGCCAGAATATTGCATCCGTTTTATGCCTAAAGACGGAATAGAAACCGGCTGGTCCCGCAAAGATAATATAGCAAGCAGCCAGGTACAGCGATTGCTCAAACATAGTGCTTACATCAGCGGTGGCAAAGACCTCCGGTGCTCGCGTCCCACCGGTGGCACTATCGCGGACACACTCGGCAAAGTACCAGGACATGTACAAGCCGATTAGAATTCTGAGGATCAATGCGGGCAGCCACAAAGTCAACGCAAACGGCCCGAACGCTTGTAGGACAATGTCAATCAGCAATGGTATTCCAACAATAATCCCAAGACTTGTGAGACCCGGCTTACTTGTCGGGTAAAGGAATATGTCGAGCATCCACGGAAGCTTACGTTCGCCGGTAGGTTCAACCTCCCCCGTAGGCGACTCTGGCTGAGACTCTTCAGCCTGTTCAGCAGCCGTATCAGGTACGGCATATTGCCTCACGGCTTTCTTTTGAACCTTGCCGGTTTCTGGCGCATCCACAAAAGTCAAATCACGCGCAGCATTTCTCGGCTCTGTGATTGCCATCGGACTGTACTGTTTGGGGACGGTGAGTATATTTTTGCACTTCGGGCATCTGCCTTTTTTGCCTGCGTGCTGCTGCGAAACGCTGAACTTTTGCCCGCAGTTTTTGCACTGAACCTTAATCACGAAGCCTTCTCCCTCCTTTGCGGTATGCAAAGCATACCCTACCGCTGCCTGATTCACGTTTAGCCGTCGCCTGCTACTCTGCGAAGCGGCGCTTCCACCCTCCGCAGTGCTACNNCGCTGCGAAGCACGAGGGCACGGCGACGGTCAGCACCCTACCGTTGCAGCGTTTCTCTTATCAACTCTTTGGCTCTGGCCAGAGCTTCTTCGATTTTTTCCGGTTTTTTCCCGCCGGCCTGTGCCATTTGCGGTCGTCCGCCGCCTCCGCCCTCAACAATTGGCGCAATCGCCCGCACGGCATCGTCAGCTTTCAGGCCTTTTTTAACCAGGTCGTCTGTGACGCCAGCCAGCAATGTCACCTTATCATCGTCGCTAAAGCCCAGGACAATGGCTGCGGATTTCGCTTTCTTCTTGAGCATATCTATGGCTTCTCTAGCCCGTTCGATGGGGGTTGTGGAAATCCGCCCAACGATTACATAGGCTGCGCCGATTTTTTCGCTTTCCTCCAGCAGTTTTTTCACCTCAGCCATAGTGTCCGCTGCCCCGGTCGTCCTACCTGACTTGAGGTCCTTGGTGAGCTTTTTGTTCTCGGCCAGCAACTGTTCAACTCTGCCGGCGATAACCTCAGCAGGCACTTTCAGCAGTTGACTAAGCTGGTCAACAATGTCACTTCGCTGCTCAAAGTAATCAGTAAGCCCCTGCCCGGATAGGGCGGTAATTCTGCGGACGCCGGCTGAGATGCTTTCTTCCTTGATTATCTTAAAGCCGGCGATAGAGCCGAGCCTGTCAACGTGAGTTCCGCCGCAGAATTCNNGTGAGTGCCGCCGCAAAGCTCCATGCTGTAACCATCCAACTGCACAACTCTTACAACGTCGCCGTACTTTTCACCAAATAGCGCCATCGCACCCAACTGCTGGGCTTCATCTTTTGGCAAAACAGTCCAAGAAACCGGCAAGTCGGCAGCGATCTTTTCCCTGACAAGACTTTCAACCTTTTTCAGCTCCTCGCTTGTGGGCGCCTTAGGATATGTGAAATCGAACCGCAAATAATCCGGGGCGACGAAACTGCCCTGCTGCGTCGCCGACTTGCCCAGCACCTGCTGCAGCGCCCATTGCAGCAAATGCGTGGCCGTGTGATTCTTCTTTGTCGCGTCTCTATCTTTACTAACGACAGCCTTTACCTTGTCGCCGACAGAGAGCGTCCCTTCAGCCAACCGGCCACGGTGAACCACAGAGTTGGCTATTTTCGTAGTGTTCTCGACAATAAACTCGCCCCGGCCTGATTTGATAACGCCGCAGTCGCCAACCTGCCCGCCGGCTTCGGCGTAGAAACAGGTCTTATCGAGAATAATGGCGACATCGTCACAGGCAATAATTGTCCCCTGGTTTTTGAAACCTTCTTTGTCAATCCAGCCGACAACTTGGGCGTCGCAGTAGTTGGTATGGTATTTGTGCAGGTCTTCAGTCACCGGCAACTCAGCGTCAGTTAAGGTAACCGGAAGCTGCGTAGTTTTTTGCGCCGCTCTTGCCCGCTCTCTCTGTTGCTCCATCAGCTCGTTGAATTTCGCCGTGTCAACCTTGAGGCACCGTTCTTCCGCCATAAGCTGCGTCAGGTCGAGCGNNCAGATGTATCGACTTTGAGGTTTTTCTCTCTTGCCATAAGCTGCGTCAGGTCGAGCGGAAACCCGTAGGTATCGTAAAGCTGGAAGGCATCTTCGCCATTTATTGTTCTTTCGGCAGTATTTTCTGCCCGCTGCGCAGCAACAGCAAAGATTTCGATGCCCCTATCCAGTGTTCTGCCGAAGCTCGCCTCTTCCGATTCAACAACTGTTGCGACGTACTCGGCTCTTTCCTTTATCTCGCCGAACGCATCGCCCATAACCTCCACCACGATGGGCACAAGTTTATGAATAAACGGCTCATGCACGCCCAATTCTCTGCCGAACCTCGAAGCCCGGCGAAGTATTCGGCGAATTACATATCCTCGCCCGTCATTAGCCGGCGCTGCCCCATCGGTTATAGCGAAGACCACCGCTCGAATATGATCCGCTATCACCCTGAAAGCATTGTCGGTTTTGCTGCCGAGTTTGCTTGTATATCTATGGCCGGTTATTTGGGAGATACTTTCGATTATGGGCATAAATAAATCAGTATCATAGTTGCTTGATTTGCGCTGCAGAACCGCGGCGACTCTCTCCAGGCCGGCGCCGGTGTCGACGTACTTGGCGCCAAGGCTTAGTAACTTGCCATCGTCCGTACGGTTATACTGTATGAAGACGAGGTTCCACAACTCGATGAATCGGCTGCAGCCGCCGTTAACCTCGCATTTGTGGCCCGGCACATCCTTTTTGTCACACATATCGGGCCCACGGTCGATATGTATTTCGCTGCAAGGCCCGCAGGGACCCGTCTCACCCATCTCCCAGAAGTTATCTTTTTTTCCGCCAAAAAGGACTCTGGCTTGCGGAATGCCGGTAACTTTCGGCCAGAGTACTTTCGCGTCTGTGTCGGGCGGGCAATTATCGTGGGCATCGCCCTGGAACACCGTGGCCCACAAGCGGCCCGGCTCGATGTGCCAGACTTCAGTGAGAAGCTGCCAGGCCCATTCGATTGCCTCAGCCTTGAAGTAATCGTCGAACGACCAATTGCCGAGCATTTCAAAGAACGTGTGGTGGTAGGTATCTTTGCCCACCTCTTCGAGGTCGTTGTGTTTGCCGCTCACCCGCAGGCATTTTTGGCTATTGACCGCTCGCCCGGCTTCCGGCTGCACCAGGCCCAGGAAAATATCCTTGAACTGATTCATTCCTGCGTTGGCAAAAAGAAGCGTATCATCGGCGCGTGGGACTATCGGTGAACTGGGAACAAATTTGTGGCCGTGACCTTTGAAGAAGTCTATAAAGCCGCTTCTGATTTCCGCTGCTCCTAAGGTATCCATTTGACGCTCGTGTATTGATTAGCAAACCCCCAGTGAAACTGGGGGCTAAATATATCCCGTATTTAGCCTCGCGTTTTACGCGGGGTTCGCCAGGCCTTTAGCAATGAGGATTTTATTCTTTATCTGTTCACACAGGTCCTTGTTCTCAGCGAGGAATTTCTTGGCGTTTTCTCTGCCCTGGCCCAGCCGCATCTCGCCGTAATTTAGCCAAGCCCCGCTTTTTTCAACTACCTGGCAGCCAAGACCCAAATCCAACACGTCACCCTCATAACTGATTCCGGTGTCGAACATGATGTCGAACTCGCCTTCCCGGAAAGGCGGCGCGATTTTACTCTTCACCACCCTGGCCCTGACCCTGCTGCCTATGGCGCCGGCGGTGTCCTTAATCGTGGTCAAATGTCTCAGGTCAATCCGTACAGAACTATAAAACTTTAGCGCCTTTCCGCCGCTGGTGGTTTCCGGGTTGCCGAACATCACGCCGATTCTCATCCGAATCTGATTTATGAATACCAGGGCGGTCTTGCTCTTACTGATGATGCCGGTAAGTTTTCGCATCGCTTTACTCATCAATCTGGCTTGCGCTCCCATCTGAGTGTCACCCATCTGACCTTCAATCTCTGCTTGTGGAGTCAGCGCGGCAACGGAATCAACCACTATGACATCTATCGAATTGGAGGCTATCAGCAGCTCGACGATGTCAAGCGCCTGCTCGCCGGTGTCCGGCTGACTGATCAACAGGCTGCTGACATCGACGCCCAACCTTTTCGCCCAGCTTGTATCCAGAGCGTGCTCGGCATCTATAAATGCGGCTACGCCCCCTGCTTGTTGGGCGCTGGCAATGATGTGAAGTGCCAGCGTGGTTTTGCCGGATGACTCCGGCCCGAATAGCTCGGTGACTCTGCCTCGCGGAATGCCCACCCCGCCGAGCGCGATGTCCAGTGACAATGAGCCGGTGCTGATACCCTCGATCTTAGCGTACATTTGCTCGTCCATCTGCATGATAGCGCCTTGCCCATATTGCTTCTCTATCTGTGCTATGACGCGCTGCAGAGCCGCTTGTCTGCCGTCTGCCTTCAAAGTTGTCTCAAGTTTCTTTGCCATTCTTAGTTTTCTCCAATTCAGTTCGGCTAACGCGCCGGCGTCTTGCGCTTACTATCTTAGTTTGTAATTGCCCAGGACAGTATAGATAGGGCCCTGAGGCGTCAGTTGGCTTTGGTAGATCGAGAGCGAATCGGCGGATATAGTGCCGAGCTTGAGCTGTTTATAATTATCAGCCGCTTGCGCCAGCTTGATGCCGGCCTTCGAGTCCTTCACTCTGCAAAGGGTCAGGTGACTGGTAAACTCTCTTGTTTCCGGCGGCCAGCCAGCCTCAGCCAACTGCTGCTCGAGGTCCTTTTGCAACTGCAGCAGATTTTCGGTTCCTTCGCCCCCGCCGACCCACAAGACTCTGGCACTCTTGCCGCCAAAGCAGCCAACCGATTCCATGCTCAGCTCGAAGCTCTTGTGCCGACCAGCAACATCCTTTATGATATCGCAGACATCGACCACCTCTTTGTCCTCAATTTCGCCGAGAAATTTCAGGGTCAGATGAATCGAGTCCGGCTTTACCCACGTGACGTCGCCTCTTTTTATATCTGCCTTTTTCTGCAGCTCCTGCTGCAGGTCGCTGAGCGCCGCCCGTATCGTCTGGTTGATATCTATCGCTATAAAGCACCGCATTGGACAAAATCCTTTACAGACTAAAATTGTGTCAGATCTCGCAAAGTCCGGAGCCTGCTGTCAATGTCAGCCCTATTTATGGCCATTAATCCATTCAATGAAAAATCGGCAATGGCAAAGGACGCCACAACCGTTCCGTATGCGACCGCTTTTTTTAACGTGGCAAAATCGGTCCTGCCGGTCTCCGCCAGGTAGCCCATCAATCCGCCGGCGAAGCTGTCGCCCGCGCCGGTTGGGTCTTTGACCTCGGCGGCAGGATAAGCCGGCAGGAGAAAAAGCTCCTTATGCTTGCTGTAGGTCATTGAGCCTGATTCGCCTTTTTTGATTATCAGCACACTGACGCCCATATCAATAATATTTTGTGCAGCCTTTATCGGATTATAATCTCTGCCGAGCAGCCTGCCCTCATCTTCGTTGATAATAAGGCAGTCAATTTTCTTCAGCAGATTCTTCAGATCGCCGGCGTGTCCTTCTATCCAGTGGTTCATAGTGTCGGCGCCAACGAACTTCGGTTGTGTCAGCTGCTCAAGCAGCTCGATCTGGAGCCTCGGAGTCGTGTTGGCAAGGAACACGAACTCAGTATCCTTAAATGACTGGGGAATCTTCGGCGGATGCTCAGCCAGGACATTCAGCTCAAGGTAGTCGGTTGTTCGGTCGTCCATATTTTCGTGGTAGGTCCCGTGCCAGCGAAAGGTCTTGCTGTTTCTTCTAATTTCAAGACCCGCCAAATCGACATTTCTGCCCGCAAAGAGTTTTTCAAAATCAAACGGGCAATCGGCGCCCACGGCCCCGACAAATCTGACCGGCCCGAAGAAGCTCGCCGCCATTGCAAAATAGACCGCCGAGCCGCCCAGGCATTCTTCGCTAACGCCGTGCGGCGTCTTAACGGTGTCAATCGCAATAGAGCCGGTGACCAACAATGACATCTCTATTTTCCTATCAACAGCACCTCGGCAGAATTATTCACGCTCAAAACATACTTGTACGCTGTCCGCTTGAGATCCTGAACATCTGTCTTATACCTTTTCAGCAGCGCCACAAGCTCATCTACAGATGGTATTCCATCTGCTCTGTAGGAGACAACCAAGATGCTGTCTCTAAATTTTTCAAACAGACGGTCAAAACCAAAGTGAATCTTGCTCTTATCGGTCCAGACAGAACCTGTGGCCTTTAACCTTTTGTGCTTGGTTTCATAATCGATCATAGCCGGCCATTCAGAGTAGTTGACCAATCCCTCCAAGAAGTGGTAAAAACCGAGGTAATCGACGCCGGTGCCGTTGCTCGATATATAAGGAGTATCAACGTACACCAGATCAAAATTTCCTTCCACCTCGAAAATATCCAGATTTAACGCTTTATTCTTGTGTCCATTGGAGAAAACCGCCTGGTTTGCCTCGTGGACAAACTGCCTGAAATGAACCTCGAAGGGCGTGTCCCATGTTGTCTTGTTGCCGAAATTCCTTTTTACATCAGAGAACCTTATATAAAGATTTTTCCTGTGGAAAAGGTTAAAAGGTCTCTTAATAATGCAAGCCTGGAAGAGAGCAAAGAATGCAAGAGCTCTTTTGTAAAGATCATCAAGCAAGGCTATGTTAGTCGCAACCGTGTCAATCCACCGGTTCTCTTGGTCTGCAAAGTATATGCCCTTAAACGTATCCTGAATGAATGTTGGATATTTGACATTGTCGTGCTTTTCAAGGAGAAACTTGACATCTTGATCCGAGAGCCTGACTTGGTCATTCTCAATAAGCGCTGTGCCGATATACGAGTTAAACTTGAGTACGTCGTTGTATGTAACCTGCTTACCTCTACTCTTGAGNNAAATCTTTGATAGCATCCCAAATCCAATCTACTATCTTGAGTTTACTGCCCTGAAATCGCGTCGATGGGAATAACGCGTCATTCTCGATGAAACGCATTTGCTGCTTCTCAATTGTAGGCACTCTGGCTCGCATGTTCTATCAGGCTAACTTCTTGTACTGTTTATATTCTTTCAAATTCTTGTAAGGTGGCTCATCCAGATCGATCGCTTTGGCCATATCCCTGGTAAGATAATACATCCAATAGTCGTCAAAAACGTCTTCGCCGAGTTCAGAAAATGGTCCTTTGCCGTGTATCAACTTATCGATTTCTGTAACTGAGCCTATGTTTTTGGTGTTCCCGCTGCCGGGACGATCGAGGGCAATCTTATACTTTTCTTGCACAAAGAAGCAGAAGTTTTTGACAACAGACGCAATGTTCTGTAGGTCGTCCAATTTATAAATCTTCCTCTCATCCGGCCCTTGTTTTGTCCTGGAATAGATGATGCCCAGCACAAAATGCCCAATATAATCTTGGTAGGGAAACATAATGTTTTTTCTGCTGGACCTATTGCGAAAGTACCCGGTAAATGCGCCTAAGGTCATGCCGTTAACTTCTTTCGCACTTTTTCTATAAGTGCTTTTCAAATCAAGCGCAAACCTGCAGCCCTTTACGTCGACGAATGTGATGTCAGGATAGAAATTCTGCTCTTTGCAAAGAACCAGTTTGAAAGAGTTCTCTTCGGCAAATTGACAGATCCTTGGGAAGAGAAGCAGTTCCATTATCTTTGAAATAACTTTAGTATCAACGGAAATCGTGTAGATATTCTTCGCAATATCTATAAATCCCTTAACCACCCAATCACCGCCTTGCGTGGAAACCGCACAACTAAACAACTCAACATGCTTGAGAAGTTTATTTCTGAAATCCTGCTTCAGCCTCTGTCCTTGCTGGGAGTTAATCATCGATCATCCCTGCAAATTTTTCCAGGATGATGTCTATTCTGGCCAGTGTTTTTTCTCTGCCCAGTATTTCCACAGACTCGAAGATCGGTGTGCTAATTGTCGAGCCGCAAATCGCCACACGCAATGGCTGAGCGATCTTGCCTAAGCCGACCTGTTTTTGCTCAGATAAAGAACGCAGCATACTCTCGATGTTGTCCCTGTTGAATGGCTCTATTACAGCGAGCTGGTCACGAAGGGTTTTCAGAATTTCAAGCCCATTATTTTTCAGCAGGACTTTCTCGACCGCCTTCTCATCGGGCTTTATCTCGGTATTGAGCAGAAACAGAAATCTACTTTTTCGCTCAATATCTGCAAGGGTTCTGGCCCCTTCGCAGAGATTTATCAGCTTCGAAAGAAGCTGGTCATCTGCAGATAGGACAGGTGACTTGATAGCCCTCAAGTAACTCTTGAAGTGCCCGAGAAGTTTCTCGCGTGACATCATTCTTAGGTGCTCGGTGTTGAATGCGACAAGCTTCTGGCGGTCAAACAGGCTGTTTGCCTTAGTGACACGCGAAAGGTCAAAACTATTGACCAGCTCATCCACCGACATAATCTCGCGGTCGCCGCCCGGATTCCAGCCTAAAAGCGCAAGAAAATTAACCATCGTCTCCGGCAGATACCCACTTTTGAAGAAATCCACCACATTGACTTCCGGCAAAGTAACGCCAAGGTACTCCGCCATAGAGTCGATGCTCGGCATATCGGGAGTCGTCTTGCCGTCAATAAAGCTTTTTACCCCGCTGACGCTGATGCCACCTGCATCGGCCAGTTTTTCAAGGTCGATGTCGGCTCTTGCCTTAACTGCCTGGCGAAGGGCTTCCGGGCGCTCACGCTTGGATAGTTTTCCTCCGCCCTGGCTGACGGTAACCGACATGTGGGCATATTTTGGCAGTGGGCCGAATCCAAGAGCTTGCCATAATGCCTGCTGGCCGGGCG